>CAIQJL010000323.1 GCA_903872185.1 uncultured Bacteroidota bacterium
AGGCCTTGGGATATTGAAATAAGTTTAACAATTAGAAGTATTGGTACAGCTGGATCTGTAGTTAGTTATGGCAAAATTCAACAAGATAATGTAGCTGACAATGCTGATTACAGTATTACACCTTTTAACACAACAATAGCAAATTCTGTAACAGTAACAATTACATGGTCTGCAGCAGATGTAAATAATCAGTTTAATCTTTTAGGTGGAGCTACAGAGTGTGTAGATGCTAATAATTAGAAAAGTATTTTAAATTAAATTTTAAATGAAAGCTTTGAAAACAATATTGTCAGTAATAACTTATATTGTTAGCATATTTACAGTATATGCGCAAGGTGTTGTTATCAGCACTGGAGCTAGAATTGTAGTTGTTAGTAATGCTAAGATTGAAATTATTAATTGTAATTTTAATAATAATGGTTCTTTTATCATGGGCAACGGAACTGTGACTTTTTCTGGTACAACAACTGACAGTATTAAAGGTACAAGTAATAATGATTTTTATAATCTAACAGTGAATAATGTTAATGGAGTTACAAATGCTAGTACTAGATATGTTGCAATTAATAAATTGTTAACATTCTCAACCGGGTTATTTAACACAGATAATAATTTTATAACAATTAACCATAATGCAACAGTAACTGGTGCCGGAATTAATAAATATATAAATGGAAATTGTCGTAAAGTAGGAAATGATGCATTTATATTTCCTGTTGGTAAAAGTGGTAAATATGCTCCTATTGGAATTTCTTCACCCCAAGATCATGCAGATCATTTTACTGCCGCTTATTTTGTAGCTGATCCTAATTCAATACATGATGCTTCGTTATTAGATGCTAGCTTAAATAAAATTAGCAGACTGGAATATTGGGTTTTAAATAGAACAAATGGTAATAGTAATGTTAAAGTAACTTTAAGTTGGGACAATACTAGTCGTGTAAGTCAATTAAATGACTTAAGAGTAACCAGATGGCTTTTTGATAAATGGATAGATAAAGGTAATGCTGCTACAACCGGAAATATTACAACAGGCACAATAACTGCTACTGCAAATGCAACTATTTTTTCTGATGTTTATGATAATCTTTTTACATTGGGTTCTTCTACTACTTCAAATCCTTTACCTGTTGACTTGTTATATTTTAAAGCGGATTGTAATAATAGTAAAGTAAATATTAATTGGTCAACTGCTTCAGAAACAAATTGTGATTATTTTATTATTGAGAAAATGTATGAAGGTGAAAGTTTTTCGCAAATAGCAAAAGTTAATGGAAGTGGAAATTCTAATCAAATAATCAATTATGAAATAGAAGATTTTAATTCAAAGAGCCAGGTGGCTTATTACAGGCTTACTCAAGTTGATTATTCTGGTTTAACAGAAATAATGAATGATAAAATTGTATCTTCAAGTTGTAACGAAATTCAAAATGAGTTAAATGTATTTCAAGATTATGATGGATTAAATATTGTAGTTAATTCTAATACAGTAGAGCCTGTTCTTATCAGTATATTTGATCTTAGCGGTAAGTTGATTTCAACAATTGCTAGAACTTTAAATGAAAGAGAAAATATAATAAATATTAACGATTTTAAATTAGCTGAAGGCATGTATATTATTAATCTTCAAACCGTAGATTATAATAAGTCAGCAAAGGTTATGGTAAAGTAGGGTTTTAGGTTGGTTTTTTTATTTTTTTTATGAAAGTTGCCGGATTGAATTATCTGGCAACTTTTTTATTAAAATGATTTATTGATTCTTAAATAATCTTATAACTATAAAATTCAATAAATACTGTATTAATAAATTTGTATATTTGTTTACAAACAAACTAGAATAATTATGGAAGAATTTTTTATAGGCTTGTCGGTAATGCTTTTATTGGGAATACTTGTACTTGTAATAATCTTTATGATAAGAGTAGGTTCTCAGGTAGGTAAAATAAATAAAAGCATAATAGATCTAAGAACTGATTTAGCAAAAGAAAAAAATGCAAATCGTATTGTACCTGAAGTAAAACCAATTATTCTGCAAAGTCAGGTAATTAATCCAGTAATTGAAATTAAACCTAAGGAAGAAGTTATTCTGCCTATAAAAGAGCAGTTGTCAATTCCGGTTGTCGAAATAAAGAAAGAGGAGGAAAATATTATTATTCCACCAGTAATTAAAAAAGAAGAACCTTTAATTCAGAATAAGGTAGAAGCTCCAGTTAAACCAGTTGCTAGCCCAATTAAACCTGTTATTACAAAAGCTCCAAAGCCAAAAACTGATCTTGAGAAATGGATTGGTGAGCACTTATTAAGTATAATTGGTATTGGTGTTTTGGTTCTCGGTTTAGTGTTTTTTGTAAAATATGCAATTGATAAAAATTGGATTAATGAAGTGGGAAGAGTTGCAATTGGAATTTTAGCAGGTGGTGCTTTAATTGCTTTGGCGCATAAGTTAAGAAAATCATATACAACTTTTAGCTCAATACTTGTTGGGGGAGGATTAGCTGTTTTGTACTTTACTATAAGTATTGGATTTCAATATTATCATTTATTTTCGCAAGCTGCAGCTTTTGCCATAATGGTAGTTATTACCGGGTTCGCGGTATTGTTATCTCATGCTTATAACCGACAAATTCTAGCAATTATTGCTATAGTTGGCGGTTTTGGAACACCATTTTTTGTAAGTACTGGTGATGGTAATTACATTGTGTTATTTTCTTATTTGATTATTCTAAATATTGGGATGTTAGTTTTATCATATTTTAAAAACTGGTATTGGTTAAATGTTATTTGTTTTGCTTTTACTACTATTATTTATGGTAGTTGGCTTGGTTATCAGGTAAGCGAAAAGGCGCATCCTCCTTATCTTGGTGCTTTAATATTTGCATCGGTATTTTATGCTATTTTCTTCCTTATGAATATTTTTAATAACATTAAAGAAAAAAGGAAGTTTAATTGGAGCGAAATAACTATTCTGCTTACTAACACTTTTATGTTCTTTATTGCAGGAATGGTAATACTTAATAATGTTCAATCAGCAAGATTACAGGGTATATTCACAATCTCTATTGCTTTGTTTAATTTGCTTTTTGCATTGTTGCTATATAAAAATAAACAAGTTGACCGTAATCTAATCTTTTTACTAATTGGTTTTGTTTTAACTTTTGTTAGTTTAACAGCTCCAATCCAGCTCGATGGAAATTATATTACTTTATTCTGGGCTGCTGAAACAGCTTTACTTCTATGGTTCTCTCAAAAATCAGGAATTAAAATTGTAAAGCTTGCGTCTATTACTTTAATGCCACTAATGTTAATTAGTTTAGTAATTGACTGGTCGCATCTTTATTCTTATTATGACAAATATTTAACCCAGGCAGATGCCGATTTTTATGGTATTGTAAAAACTACACCGCTAGCTTTAATTTTTAATAAAGCATTTATTACAAGTATGGCTGTTGCAATTTCTTTATATCTTAATATTTTCTTATTGAAGTTTGAAACGTCAACACCAAAATATATTGAAACAGGAACAAAAATATATCGATGGATATTATTGCCATTATTTGTTGTTTTCTTATATCTTGGTTTATTGTTAGAACTTCAGTACCAACTATGGCTAAATATTGATTTTACATATGTTCGTCAGGTTTATTTAGGTGTTTTCCATTCTGCATTTGTGCTAGGATTATTAATATGGGCATATTATAGAAAAGAAGAAGTTGTAAAAAATATTGTATTAGGAATTGGATTCTTAGTTTCAATATTCTATATGATTTTCTTTAATTATCAGACTTCGTTAGCACGTGATACATACATGACAGGCGGGGAAGTTTCTATAACACCTTTTATTTTTCATTATTTATCAGCAGCTTTTGTTCTTGGAATTATATTCATGATTTGGAGAAGTTATTCAAAACTTTATGGAAATAAATCTGTAATGAGCATTATTTCGCTTTGGTTTGGTGTGTTTGTTTTTATCTTTGTTGGAAGCGCAGAATTAGATCATTTGGCTGTCTTAACTCAAGTTGATATTAATCACTCAATACAAGCAATGTTATTGCAATCGCGAAAAATTTCTTATCCTATTTTCTGGGGATTAACATCATTTGCATTAATGTTTCTTGGAATGAAAAATAAGAATCAAATGCTCAGAATAATTTCATTATCTGTTTTTGCAATAACATTAGTTAAATTATTTTCATGGGATATCAGAGGAATTAATGAAGGAGGTAAGGTGATAGCATTTATCTCTTTGGGTATATTGTTATTAATAATCTCATTTATGTATCAGAAACTAAAAAGATTAATTTTAGAAGACGATATCAAAAATAAAGAATCAGAATCTAAAGTTGAAAATGTATTATAAAAATATATAAGCATGAAATCACTAGTTAGAAAAATTGTTATTGTTTTTGTAAATATTATTTCTTTGCTTTCATTGTCTGCGCAGGATTTTAAGTGGGAAAGCAAAACTGCAAAAGTCGAAAAAACAGGTTTTAATCAGATAATATTAAGCACAGAATTATCAGGAATGTTAAAACCTGATTTAGCTGATTTAAGAATATTTGATAGTACTGGCAATGAAGTGCCATATATTCAGTATTCCGAGAAACCGATTTTGTATACACAGATGTTTAAAGAGTACACAATAATTAAGAAGGAACACAAATATGACTATACACGTTTGGTTATTCATAATCCAAATAAAAATGAAATAACAAATTTCTCACTTGTTATTAAAAATGCCGATGTAAGAAAATGGTTAACGTTAAATGCAAGCGATGATCAAAAAGAATGGTATGCCTTAAAAGAGCATTATTATTTTCAGTCTTTTTATAATGATGATAATACTTCTGAGATAAGAGTTTTTAATTTTCCAAGATCTAACTATGAGTATTATGAATTGTTAGTTTCTGATTATTCTGATTATCCAATTAATATTTTAAAAGCTGGTTATTATGACTGGTCTGTTGAAGCAGGAAAATATTCGCAAATTAATAATGTTAAAATTTCACAGACTGATACCTTAAAACAAAGTATAGTAAAAATCTCTTTTGACCAACAACAATATATAGATAAATTGCAATTTGTGGTTGATGGTCCTGAGTTTTATTTCAGAGATGCTTCAATTTCCTTGGTTAAAAGCACAATGGTAAAAGGTGAAATGCAATCGGTTTACGAGGAAATTAAGTCAACTAAAATTACTTCAAATTCTGAGAATGTAATTACTTTCTCTGCATTTCCAGCAAAGGAATTATATTTAATTATTCAGAATTACGACGACAAACCTTTGCGTATAAAAGAAGTTAAGGCTTTTGAGTTGAATCATTATGTAATTGCAAATTTAAATGAGGGAAGTACATATACCTTAAAATTTGGAGATGAGAAACTAAATCCACCAATTTACGATCTTAAATTTTTTACAGATAGTATACCCGATAATTTACCTAAATTAACAACAGGCATTATTAATAATATAGAAAAAATTGCACCGGAGGGAAATAAACCATTTTATTATAACCCTATTTTTATTTGGGTTGTCTTAGCGTTTGTTGCAATTATTATTGCTTTAATTAGCATTAAAATGATTAAAGAAATGCCTAAAAAAGATGAGGTTTAATGTCATTCAGAGCCCTTCCTTCGTCAGGATAAACTCCGCGAAGAATCTAATCTACTATTTAAGTATTTTGGACTAGATCCTTCGTTACGTTTCACTCCACTCTGGATGACAAAAAAAGTAGTATGTCATTCAGAACGAAGTGAAGAATCTAGTCTAGAATCTTAGAATCCTTTGCTCGTCGGGATTTAGCTACGCTGAAAATAGTTGCAATCTCGACGATAATATTTTAAGATTTTTAATCTCTGCTCGTCGGGATTTATAATCCCGACGATAATAACTGAGGATTTTTAATCCTCAACATATTTATTTACTTCCTAAACTCCTCAACAATTTTCTCGATTTCTCCATAAGCCTGAGCCATTACTGCTTCAACTTTTCCACCAATCTGGCCAGCTAATAGGTCAGCATTCATAAGAGAAATATAAGTTTTTCCATCAGCTTTTTCGTATGCAGAAATTCTGCAAGGCATTAGCGTTGATACATTTCTTAATTCGTCTTTTTCTAGAAGTTGTGATGAGTATTTCGATTTACAAAGTTCAATTACTTTAATTGGTAAAACATCTTTTCCACTTTTTTTCAATATTTCCTGTAAGTCATGAACTGAAGGTATTCTCCATTCGTTTGCTAATATAGTTTCTGATAATTTTTCTATAGTTTCTGTGTAACTAAATTTGCTTTCAAATTCAATAAACATTTCTGTTGTTTTCATATAATTTATATAGATTAATAGTAATGTTAATATTATGTTTAATGATATAAATTTAAGAATTATAATTCACATAATTTTATTTAACTTCGCTCAGTATTATTTTGATGTAAAATGTTCTGATAATCTGATAATAAGATAATAAAATGACTACAGTAGCATCATCGGGAAATAAAGGTAAGGGAGTTCGGTCCGATTGTTTTGTAAGTATAGAAATTACGCAAAACGGTGGAATTGACATAATTCTCGAAAGTAAGGTTAAGCTTATGTTTGGTAAGTCGATACTGCAAATTACCAATGAGATTTTAGCCTTTTTTGAAATTAAAAATGCCAAAGTAACAATTGAAGATACCGGGGCTTTACTTTTTGTAATTGCTGCCAGACTTGAAGCAACAATCAAGCAATTAGTTAAAACCGATAAAGAATTTTTGTTGCCATTTCTATCGCAGAATAATTATCAAACAGTAAAAGATCGGAACAGATTTTCTAGGTTATATCTTCCAGGTAATAGTCCTTCGTTAATGTTAAATGCAGGAGTGCATAAACCTAATGGAATTATTTTGGATTTGGAAGATGCAGTAGCGCTAGATAAAAAATTTGAAGCTAGTTTTTTGGTAAGAAATGCATTAAGAAATCTTGATTTTTATGGTGCCGAAAGAATGGTTAGAATTAATCAGGTTCCAAGAGGATTAGATGATCTTGATTTTATAGTACCTCATAATGTGAATTTGATTTTAGTGCCAAAATGTGAAAGTGCAGATCAGATTCATCAGGTAAATAATAAAATAGAAAGTATTAAGAAAGAATATAACGTTACTGGAAATATATGGCTAATGCCAATTGTTGAAAGTGCATTAGGTGTTATTAAATCATTCGAAATTGCTACTGCCGCACCAAATGTTGTTGCAATGGCAATAGGCTTAGAAGATTATACTGCCGATTTAGGAACCAGAAGGACAGCAGATGGAATTGAATCTTTATTTGCAAGAAGTCAGGTTGTGAATGCTTGTCGTGCTGCTGGTATTCAGCCAATCGATTCTGTTTTTTCTGATGTTATGGATATGGAAGGATTGAAAAATAATGTTCTAAAATCAAAAGCATTGGGTTTTGATGGTATGGGTTGTATTCATCCTAGACAGATAGTAGTAATTTATGAAAACTATGCTCCAGCACCAGCGGAAATTGAAAAAGCAAAGAAGATTGTTATAGCATTTGACGAAGCAACAGCAAAAGGCTTGGGAGTAGTTTCACTTGGAACAAAAATGATTGATCCACCGGTAGTGAAACGTGCTCAGAATACTATTGATTTAGCTTTAAAAACAGGAAAAATTAACCAAAATTGGAAGGAAGAACAACATGTCAGTTAATTTTGTAAAAAATGCATTGGGACGATTAGTTCCAACCGAAGTAAACGGAGTTCCACAGGTTCCATATATGGGTGTGGGCAAACATAAGCC
>CAIQJL010000324.1 GCA_903872185.1 uncultured Bacteroidota bacterium
AACACAAAATTAATATTTTAAAATTTTTCCTTTTAACATTATACCATTATTTCCAATATATGAAATAACATATATTCCGGAAGGTAAAAAGTTTAAGTTAACCACTTGGTTAGTTTGAAATAATTCACTTTCAAAAATAATATTTCCTAATAAATTACAGACAAGAAATGTTGCTGGAAAATAAGATTCTTTAATAAATAAATTAATTTTATTTGACTTAAAACTAAACCATTCTAATTTATTTAATTCAGCTAATTCAGAAACTGAAGATGATTCACGACAACCTTTTATTGCCTGATCAATATTTGCTATTGAAACAAATTTCATAAAATGTGAAGGACAAACTACCCAATATTGAGGAGAATATGTGATGTTATATAAAGGCACAACAATACTATCATTATAAGAACTAAAATTGGGAAATGATGAAGGATAAAGATTATGAAAAGCTATTAAAGCCGAATCAGTAATTCCATTTATTTCAATTCCCCAAATCCAAAGCGAATCGCCATTATTACCATTTAATTGCCAATAATTCTCTAAAGTGGGAATATTAGAAATGCATGACCCACAACTATTAGAAAAGAAATCAAGAATAATAGGTTTTCCTAAATCTAGTTCAGAATATAAATTTCTATTAACTCCATCAACATCTGTAAGGGTAAAATCTGGCGCAACTACCTGGGCGTTTGAAGTTGTTATAGTAAAAAAAAGAATGAAAAAGCCAAAAATTTTCATATCCCGAAATTACATTATTTCTTTTTAAAAAATTATCAATAAACCGACTAATTAAAAAAAATAAGCTAGTTTTGATAAAAGTATTATTTGATTATTCAAATATTTACTATTTTTGAACTTTAAACTTATATATAAAACTTTATAGTTTATGAATATGAAATATTTTAAACTGCTATTTATAAGTAGCATTTCTGTAATGATGTTTTCTTGTAACGATTCAAATACTCCTGCAGAAAACATGTTGGAAGACTCTACATCTACTTCTGAAATAACTGAACTTCAAAAAAGCACAGTTAAAATACCTTCACCAATTGAGCTTTTTTCTTTTATTTACGAAGCAAATGCAAAATTCAACAAAGAGAATTTGAATTCAACCGACAATAGAGCTAAATATGCTACTAACCAGAAAAAAGCAATAAATCTTGGTATTTATGCTTCAGATCTTGGCTATTGCACAGTTTTTAAACAAAATAAAGAAACTTTTAACTACTTCTCAGTTACAAAGAAAATGGCTGACGAACTTGGGTTAACTGAAGGTTTCGACGAAAAAATTGTTTCACGTATTGACAAAAATATGAGTAACAGTGATTCATTATATCAAATAAGTAATGATTCATATAGCACTGCTATTCGTTTTCTAGAACAACAAGGACAAGGAAACCTTTTGCCTTTAATGATTACTGGCGCATGGGTTGAAAGTGTTAACATAGCCATTAAATCAGTAGATAAATTCAATGCAGATAATGAAATAGTTATTCGTATTGCAGACCAAGGACTTTTATTAGAAAATTTACTTGAATTATATAAATCATCTGGAGAAGATAAAAATGAAGCCGAACTTTACAATAAACTTTTAGATCTTCAGCAATCATTTGATAAACTTTACGATAACACAGATGAGATAATAACAAAAAAACAATTCGAAGAAATTTCATCAAAAGTAAAAGCAATTCGCGCAGAGCTTATTGGTTAACTTAATAAAGAATACAAGTTATGAAAAAAGCATTTATGAAAATTAGACTTATAACAATTGCTACAGCACTTTTTAGTTTAGCAGTGTCCATTCAGGCAAATGCACAATGCGAAAAGAAAGATATGTGCGAAAATGACCAAGAAGAAGATATTTATGGCTGGTATGATTACCGTAGTCAATCTTCATTTGCAAAACTTTCTCCAGGAGATACATCAAGTGTTTCTGTTGTGTTATATGGAAATCAGAGATACAGAATCTTTGTTTGCACCGATTCAAAACTTGGTGTTGTATCATGGAAAATAGTTAACCCTGAAAGAAAAACTAAAAGATCAATTGCTGGCATTAAAAAAGATACAACTATAATTTATAAAGTTACCGAAACTGGTGATTTTGCAACCGATGACCTTGGAAATTTAATAGTTAAAGATAAAAAGGTTAATATTGATACACTTTGGAATACAGAGCGTATTTCTGTTGATAAAGTAGTATTTGATAACAAAAAAAATGCAGACAAAATGTATTTTGAAGTTTTACCAAAGAAAAGTGAACGTTTTATTGTAAGAATAACCTTACCTCCTGGTGATCCAAACTACGCTGGTTGTGTTAACGTTTATGTTGGAAGACTTCCAATGGATTCTAAAAACTTTACTAAAAAAGGTAAAGGAAAAACAAACTCGAATTAATAATTTAATTAAATATCAAAAGCCTCAAAGAATTTCTTTGAGGCTTTTTTGTTATTTAACGCGAGTTCTACTTATGCATAATTTGATTGTTATTATACCATACAAATAACCAAATGTCAAATCGAATTAATTAAAAATATTTGTTTATCAATAACATAAGCGATTACATACACCACGAGAAGTAAACAATAACAAATTATATATAAGTAACATTATTTATGAAATTATATAACCTTTTTACCAAATTCTATAACAGCAAAAAATATATTTAACATTACTTTTGTAAAATATTTACATAAATTAATTGACATGAAATTAAAAAAGAAAATAGCCGTTAGCGAAACTGGTTTTATATTCGACCCAACGACAGGCGATTCTTTCTCGTTAAACCCAACCGCAGCTGAAATTCTTAATTTACTAAAAGATGGTAAAAACGAAAAAGAAATCAAAAAAGAAATCATGGCAGAATATGATGTTGACGAATCTACTTTTGAACGTAGTTTCTTAGATTTTATGGCTATGCTTCGTTTATACAATATGATTGAAGAACATGAAGAAAACTAAAATAACAGTTGCTGTTTCGGGATTAAATAACACAGATAATCCAGGACCTGGAATTCCAGTAATTAGAGCTCTTCGTGAGTCGGATGCTTTTGATGTACGCATTATTGGCTTGGCTTACGAAAATCTGGAACCAGGAATTTACATGCACGATGTTGTGGATAAAGTTTATCAGGTACCTTATCCTTCCATTGGAAGCGATAAATTACTTCAACGACTGGCATATATTCACTCTATCGAAAAAATTGACGTATTAATTCCGAATTTTGATGCCGAACTGTATTCTTTTATTTCGTTTGAACACAAATTACACGAAATGGGAATAGGTACATGGCTTCCTACAATGGAACAATTTGAAGAACGCCACAAAACAAAGCTTCCAGAATATGGCAAAAAATATGGAGTTAATGTACCTCACAGTCGTCCTATTAATAGTATTGCAGAAATAAATTCACTTACACCAGAATTCTCTTATCCCCTACTTGTAAAAGGAAAATTTTATGATGCTTATGTTGCATTTAATCCTGAACAGGTTTCATTATACTTTAATAAAATTGCTACTAAATGGGGAGTTCCAATTATAATTCAGCAGTTTATTCGCGGAACTGAAGTTAATGTTATTGCATTAGGTGATGGCAAAGGCAACACCATAGGTGCTGTTCCTATGCGTAAACAATACATTACAGATAAAGGTAAAGCCTGGGGTGGAATTACACTAGACGATCAAAATATGTTGGACCTCTGCCATAAAATATTAAAAAAGACAAAGTGGAAAGGTGGAATGGAATTAGAGCTTATTAAAACATTCGACAATAAATATTATCTGATTGAAATTAATCCACGAATACCTGCATGGGTTTACCTTGCAGTTGGAGCTGGACAAAACATTCCAGAAGCAATGGTAAAACTAGCTTTAGGTAAAAAAGTAAAACCATTTACAACATATGAATCCGGAAAAATGTTTATCCGTTATTCATGGGACATGATTGTAGACCTTAAAGAATTCGAACAATTATCAACAAACGGTGAACTATAATAAGTTAAAAGTTTGAAAGTAGAAAGTAAAACAAAAACATTGAACATTAATAAATATATGGAAAAGAAACATTTTGAACGACCAATAATAAAAAAATTACAAACAGGAATGCCAAATAAATTTGGCATGAAAACCGAATACGAACCTATTTCAGAAATTGATGGAGCATCAGTAAAAGAATTAGTTGCAAATTACGGCAGTCCTCTTTATGTTATGTCTGAAAATACGATTCGCGAAACTTATCGCGAAGCATATAGGGCATTTAGTACACGTTACCCAAAAGTACAATTTGCATGGTCGTATAAAACAAATTACATGAATGCTATTTGTAACATATTTCACACAGAAGGTTCATGGGCAGAAGTTGTTTCGGGATTTGAATATGACAAAGCAATAAACAATGGTGTTCCACCAAGTAAAATTTTATTTAATGGTCCCGATAAATCTGAAAAAGATTTAGAAAAAGCAATTAAACACGGGTCTTATATTCATATCGATCATTTTGATGAATTGTACACTATCATCAACCTTACTAACAAAATAAAAGAGAGACCAAAAGTAGCTATTCGTGTAAATATGGATTGTGGCATTTATCCATTATGGTCACGTTTTGGCTTTAATTACGAGAATGGTGAAGCATGGGAAGCCATTAACCGCATAATGTTAAGTAAAAAAATAGATTTAGTTGGCTTACATTGCCACATTGGAACATATATTCTTGCTCCATGGGCATACGGAATAGCTGCATCTAAACTTGCAGACCTAGCTGTTGCAATTGAAAAGAAATTCAACCATTACGTAAAATATATTGATATGGGTGGTGGTTTCGCATCTAAAAACACACTTAAAGGAGCATTTTTACCTGGTTCCGACACATGCCCTACTTTTGATCAGTATGCAGATGCAATTACTACAGCATTAATTAATAGTCCTATTAATCACGAACACTTACCAGTGCTTATGCTGGAATCAGGTCGCTCTCTTATTGATGATGCAGGTTATTTGGTTGGAACTGTATTAGCAAACAAACGATTACCTGAAGGTAAACTTGCAACCATTATTGATATTGGTGTAAATTTATTATTCACATCATTCTGGTACGATCACAAAGTTACTCCTGCACAACAATTCAGTCACCATACCGAAGACACTATAATATATGGTCCTTTATGTATGAACATTGATATTATTCGCGAAAATGTTCAGTTACCACCAATGAAAAAAGGTGATAATATTGTAATAAGTAGAATTGGAGCATATAACATGACACAATGGATGCAGTTTATAACACTTCGTCCAAATATTGTTCTTATTGATTCAAAAAGCAAAGCTCATGTAATACGAGGAAATGAGACTCCAGATAACATTATGAAAAATGAATTAGTTCCTGAACATTTAAAGAAATTTGAACTTTAATATATTGGAAAAATTAAAACTTGCAATATTAACTATTTTTAAAGGGGTAGTTTTTAGCTACCCTCAGGTTTTCTTTTCTAAAAGTAAGCTATTAGCTGCCTTATTAATATTACTTACTTTTTTAGATCCATATACAGGGATCGGAGGTTTAGTATGCATAATTGCAGCTAATTCAGCAGCATATTTAATTGGCTTAAATACCAATAAGATTTCAAGTGGATTATTCGGTTTTAATGCTTTACTTGTTGGATTAGGAATTGGCTCTTATTATTCTCCATCTTGGGAACTATATACTGTAATAGCATTTTCCGGACTACTCTCTTTATTTATTACCATAGCTTTAGAAGGAATAATTGGAAAATATTATTTACCTTTTCTAAGTATTCCATTTTTGCTAACATTATGGATAATACAACTTGCCTCGCATGAATTTAATGCTTTGGGTATTTCTGAAAGAGGTATTTATTTCATGAATGAATTATATAATATAGGTGGCAAAGATTTAGTAGACTTATACAACCAATGGAATTTAGTTATAATTCCAGTTTCAATTAGAACTTATTTACTATCACTTGGTGCTATATTTTTTCAAGAGAATTTTATTGCTGGAATACTTATATCATTAGGTTTGTTAATTTATTCCAGAATTGCATTCTCATTATCGCTTATTGGTTTTTATGCAGCATATTTTTTCTTTATTTTAATTGGCAGCGATATTACTCAGGCAAACTATACTTATATTGGCTTTAATTTCATATTAACATCGATTGCAATAGGTGGTTTCTTTATGGTTCCATCACGAAACTCATATCTTTGGGCAATTCTTGTTATTCCAATTACTGCATTAATAACAATTGGCAGTAGCAAATTCTTTGATACTTGGCATTTATCTGTGTATTCATTACCTTTTAACCTTATTGTACTAATGTTTATTTATTCAATGAGGTTTAGAACACAATTTTTCAAATATCTTTCAGAAGTCAGTATTCAACAGTTTATGCCCGAGCGAAACCTCTATAGTTTTTTAGTTTCTGTAAATCGCTTTAGTAAAAACTTTTCTACATTTCCAATAAAACTTCCTTTTTGGGGAGAATGGAATGTTGAACAAGGTCATAGCGGAGATATAACTCATAAAGATGACTGGAAACATGCTTGGGATTTCACAATCAGAAGTACAGATAATAAAACATATATCTCAAACGGAGCATCATTAGAAGATTATTTATGCTATAACAAAGCAGTTATTGCTCCTGCATATGGTACAGTGGAAGAAGTAATTGATGGCGTTCCAGACAATGCAATTGGTAGTGTAAATCTTCAACATAACTGGGGAAATACCATAGTTATTAAACATGCAGACTTTCTATATTCGGAATTAAGTCATTTAAAAGCCGGAAGTATGAAAGTCTTTAAAGGTGATTTTGTAAAACCTGGACAAATAATAGCAGCTGTAGGTAATAGCGGTCGTTCACCTGAGCCTCATTTGCACATGCAATTACAATCAACTCCTTTTACAGGATCAAAAACTTTATTTTATCCTATAAATCATTTTGTTTCTAAATCAGAAAGCGGGTTAAAATTTAATTCATTTGATATTCCTAAACAAAATACTTTAATTGCAAATATTGAAGTAAATCAACTAATCAAAAAAGCTTTTACTTTTATTCCTGGTCAAAAATTTAACATTTCATACGAAGAAAATGGCAATCAATTAAATGTACTTTGGGAGGTAATTACAGATATTTATAACAACACATATATTTATTGTCACAATTCAAAATCAGCAGCTTATATTTTTAGCGATGGGATTTTACATTTCTTTAAACACTTTGAGGGAAATAGAAATTCACTTTTGTATTACTTTTATTTAGGTTGTTATAAAATATCACTAGGGTTCTATAAAAACTTAAAACTTGAAGATACTTACTCTTTATCAGAAGTATTTAGTTTACCAAAACTAGTAATTCAGGATTTTTTCGCACCATTTTTCAGATTCATGTCAGCTAGTTATAACATTGAATACATTTCAATGGACGATAACATGAATCCTACTAAAATCCTATTAAAATCAAATACAACAGCTAAAATTTTAAATAAAAAAATTAGAAATATAGATTTTGATATAGAAATAGGACAGAATGGTATTGCAGTTTTCGAAGTTAAATCAAAGAATAAATCAATCAGAGCGATACTTGTGGAGGCATAGCAAATGAAGAAATTATTTTTAATTACTATATTTTATATTTCGTGCATTAATATTTTTGCTAACGATACATTAACATTCAAATATGTTGATTCAGCTACATATTCCATGTATCAAAAACAAGAATGGGAACCACTTATTAAACTTGGAAATGAAGCCATTTATAACAACATAGATTATTTCTATTTAAGAATGAGAATTGGGATTGCATACTATGAAACAAAAGAATTTGAACCTGCAATCTCTCATTTCGAAAAAGCATTAGGATTTAATTCTGCTGATGAAACAGCTATGGAATATATTTATTATTCATTAATATATTTAGGTAAAAGCAGAGATGCCAGATATTTTGCAAAAAAATTCAATCAAACATTAATAGATAAAATCAACCCTGAGATACCTAAAAAATTTGACAAATTATTTTTTGAAGGAGGATATAACATTATTCCCAATTTCGATAATATTAAAAAGGATATTATACCACCTGACGAGAAAAATTACAGATTAGAAAAAGATGTTACAGGTAAATTTTTATATGCAGGATTTGGACTTAACCATGATTGTAACAAGAAATTTTCATTTCTTCATTCATTTAGTTATTTTAAAGCAGACGGGTTTCAACAATTATTTTTTGCAGACAACATTAATCATGACTCTATATACAATCAGTATAACTATTCTTTAAAAATATTACAATATTATTTTGCCCCTACTTTTTATGGAAAAAAAAATAACAGCTTTACTCTATTTGGTAATATAATGTATCTTACTGCAAACAAATACGATTATAATTTTCTTCATATAATGCCAATTCCTTTGCCTTTGCCTACTACCCCACCACCTCCTGTTTACGTATACGAAATACCAGTTAAATTAAAAACTATAACTTCAGTTCAATTTGTTTCAGGTATTAATTACACAAAGAACTATAAGAAAAGCATATTTGATTTTACAGCAACTTTCTCAAGTATAAATTCATTTAAACAAATTCAATTAACTCCTGGTTTTGGCATATATTTAAATAAAAGTAAAACTTTATTTTCTAGATCAACATATACCATCTTCTTTCAAAAACCAGATTTCAGAACTATATTTAATCAATCATTTAGTTTTAAAATAACAAATAGTATAATGTTTGACATTTTTGGCTCATATGGAATTTTAAGAAACTATAACGAAAATAATGGTTATACCATTTTAAATACTAATGATGAAACACTATACAGAATAGGAACTAAAATTTCGTTTCCTATTATTAAAAAATTAAGTTGCTTTGCTTCTTATTCGTTTTCTGGCAAGAATCTACCTTTCGATTTTTTATATTTTAATGGTCCACAGGTAAGTCATGGAGGTCAGTCTGGAATAGGAAACACTTATACCACAACAATACAAAACAATAAATATAATCAACATTTAATATACGGAGGAATAATATGGAAATTTTAAAATCATTTTTAATCGCATGTTCTTTATGCATTGTTTTAGTTTCAAATGCGCAAGAAGAAAAAGTTTTAACGGCATTTAAACAAAGCTATACTTATGAAACTAGTGGCGATTACGCTAATGCAATTAAAGAAATTATTGCAGTTTATACTGCAGATTCATATGAGCAAAATTTAAGACTTGGCTGGTTAAATTATGAAGCGGGAAAATTCACCGAATCCGCAGCTTATTACGAAAAAGCACTTGCACTTAAACCCATGAGCGAAGAAGCTCATATAGGAATAGTTTATCCAGCTTCAGCTT
Organism: uncultured Bacteroidota bacterium; assembly: GCA_903872185.1. Taxonomy (GTDB): domain Bacteria; phylum Bacteroidota; class Bacteroidia; order Bacteroidales; family GWA2-32-17; genus GWA2-32-17. The sequence continues at coordinate 9,357 of CAIQJL010000324.1, forward strand.
TAGGAAACTGGGATCAGGTTCTTGCACATTATATTAAAGTTTTAGAAAATAATCCTGCAAATACAACAGTAAACTACAGAGTTGGCAACATTTATTATGAAAGAAAAGATTATACAAAAGCAAATGCATATTTCGAGAAAGTAGTAAATTTATATCCATTCAGCTACGATGCTTTATTAATGTATGCATGGACTAGCTTCAAACTTGGAAAAACCCGCGAAGCAAAAGTTCTTTTTAATAAAGTACTAATGCTTTCTCCAGACGACAAGTCAGCTTTAGAAGGAATTGGGCTTTTAAAATAACTCTTTTAAAAAAATACACTTCTAGCGTAAGCGTCCTCGCTTACGCTTTTTTATTTCTGTCATTTGCTGCAGTCAGGTCTTACGACCTGACTGTTTTTATATTCATCTGGTACAAGCGTGGACGCTTTTACCATATTTACCCCCTGCTGACACAAGTGTCCACACCA
>CAIQJL010000325.1 GCA_903872185.1 uncultured Bacteroidota bacterium
GAGTTTGTCGTGATATTGTTTGCCTTTTTCAGCCCAAATACTGAATTCTTCCCAACGCTCGTCCCAGCCTGGTTTGTGTGCCGAAAGATTTGCAACCATTGTAGCCAAAGCTGCACCCATAGCACCCATAGCAGCTGCAATTGAGCCACCACCAGGAGCAGGTGATTCAGAAGCAGTTTCGATAACAAAATCTTTTACAGTTAAATCTATTAATTTTTTAGATTTATTTTCTGCAATTAAATATTCTACTATTTTTTTATTTGGATTGAATGGAGCAAGTTCATCTAAACCAAGTGATTTTACAGCTATTTTAATGATTTCGGCATCTGAAATACCGCATGAGCGTTGTTGTTTTTTTAGAAAATATTTTCCGGCATCAATAAATGCCTGAAGTGGGGCAACGCCAATAAGTTCAGAACCTGTAACTCTAAGTCCTCTTTCCTGAGCTTTTTTACATGCCTCATCAAATGCAATGTGCATTGGTGTTACAGAAATATCAGTTAAATTAATTGAAATTTGTGCAATGCCATATTCCTCAATAAACCAGCCAATGGCTTTTGCTGATTTTAGAGTTCCAGGTGCCCATATTTCTTTTCCGTTTTCATCAAGTTTTACTTTTCCTGTAACCTGATTTCCTTCACGAACAGGTCTTCCTTTTTCACGAATATCGAAAGCAATTGCATTTGCTCTGCGGGTTGAAGTAGTATTTAAATTAACATTATATGCAATTAGAAAATTTCTTGCAGAAACAGCAGTAGCACCAGTTTTGGCAACAAATGTTGCTGGTCCGAAATCTGGTTTCCATTCTGGCTTAGCTAGTTTTTGAGAAAGACCTTCATATTCTCCGGAACGAACTGTAGCAAGATTTTTTCTGTCTGGTTTTTGAGCAGCAAATTCATAACAATAAACAGGGTAATGTAGTTCTTCTCCTATTCTTTTTGCCAATTTTCTTGCAAATTCTGTTGTTTCCTCCATAGAAATGTTTGCAACCGGAATTAACGGACAAACATCCATTGCGCCAAAACGAGGGTGAGCGCCGGAATGTTTAGACATATCAATTACTTCAGTTGCTTTTTTTGCAGCAAGAAAAGCTGCTTCGCAAACTTCTTCTGGGGTACCAACAAATGTTACAACTGTTCTGTTTGTTGCTTTTCCTGGATCAACATCAATAAGTTTTACACCATCAACAGATTCTATTACGTCTGTAATTTGTTTAATAATATCCATGTTCCTGCCTTCGCTAAAATTTGGAACACATTCAATAAGTTTATTATTCATAAAAATTGGTAATAATTAGTCAAAAATTAATTGCCAAAACTAGTATTTAATATGCAAATAATAAAAGATATTTCTTTTATTAAAATCTGATTTTTGTGTTAAAAGAAAGATTGAAAATATTAATGCAGAACTGTGAATTTATAATGTTCCATTTTAGAATTGTAGTTTAATTCTATTATGTATATCCCATTAAATAAGTCAGATACGTCAATAGTATTTATGTCATTTTCTGATTTTAAAATCTTAGTTTTTATTTCAGATCCTTGATTGTTATAAATCTGAATGTCCTTAATTACTTGATTAATATTATTATTATTA
>CAIQJL010000326.1 GCA_903872185.1 uncultured Bacteroidota bacterium
TGCATCAGAATCTAAGGTGCTTTTTGAAGAAATAAAATCTTTAACAGGTTGCTCAATTAAAAAGCTATTTAATTTTAGTTCTGTAATTAATTTACTTGTTTCAACCTTTTCACTCTCCTGTATAGTAATATCCTCAATAATACCATCACAAATTAACTCTTTTGAATTTTCGTTATTAAATGCAACTAAAGTTACAGAAACCATTAAAAATTCGTTGTTTTTCTTTTGAATTTTTAAAGTTTTATTTTTAATATAACCATTTTTAAGTAAAATATTTCTCAAATTTTTTCTATCATCAGAATTTACAAGCATCTCTAGAATATAAGTATCTGAAAGTTCTTTAAAATTATTATAACCTAATATTCTAATTGTTGTGTCGTTTGCAAAAAGAAATTTACCCTTAGTGTCAATTGTTGCTCTAAAAAAACCAATGTTTAATATGCTTATAAGCTTTTGATAATCTAAACTCGATAAATTCGTATTTCTATCAATTGAAATATCTTTTACTATTATGATATTAACTGCTTTGCCATATAAATTTGCAGTTGATGATGTGATTAATACTTCAACAAAACCTCCAGTTTTATTTTTCAGGTTTATTTCATAAAGTCCTTCTTTTACACTTTGTTTAGAAAAAACATCTATTACCTCTTTATTATTATTTTCGCTAATTATTTCTCTTAATGAAAAATTAATAAGATCTGCATTTTCATAACCCGTCATTCTGCTTATTACCACATTTGCAAAACTAATTTTCCCATCAATAAGCATTATTAAACCTTCGGTAGCTGCCTCAACAAGAGTTTTATATTTCTCTTTCGAATCATTTAATTCATTTTCGGTTTCTATTCTTTTTCGCTCAATTCTTAAACTTTGCTGTGAAATAAATAATAACAAAAGCGCAATTATAATGGAAATACCAATTGATATAAATAAAAGTTTATGTGTAAGTGCATTTATTTCTTTTTTAACATCTTCAATATAAATACCCGTACCTATAACCCAGCCCCATGGCTTAAATATTTTAACATAAGATAATTTTGGAACAATGTGAAGAGAATCGTCTTTCCACTGCCACATATAATCAACATATCCATGTTCTGATTTTTTAACGATATTAACAAAGTCTACAAATAATTTTTTCCCGTGTGGATCGCTAAAATTTGATAAATCTTTACCGTTTAAATCAGATCTATATGGATGCATTATCATAACAGGAGACATATCTGTTATCCAGAAATAATCTTTATTCTCTTCACCATAACGTAAATATTGAATTCTTGAGACAGCAGTTTTTTGAGCATCCTCACGAGTCAACAATCCGTTTTTTTCATCATTTTCATATTTTGATAATATACTCCATGCAGAATTAGTAAGTTCTTTTATCATTTCGCGCTTACCATTCATAATATTATCTTTAAAACTAGGGATAATAATAAAAAAGATAGTTAGAATGAACAAGCAAATTGTTAGAAGTGTTGGTAGAATTATTCTAATGAAAAAATTCTTAAAACTGTTTCTATTTGATTTCATTTTAAAAACAAAAAGTTTGTAAAAACAAATTTATTACTTTTTGAGTTATACTTCATAATAAAATATATGAATTGAAAATGTTGTTCAATTACTATTTATAATGTTATGTTCATTTAATCCTTTTAAAGTTAAATTATAAACACTTTATTACTATAATTTAAAACAAAACAGAAAGTGCTATTATTATATTTATTTTTAATTCTTTACTTAAATAAAACTTTCCCCATAATTTAAATTATAGCCATTACCATATATCTAATCTTACTTTTATAATAAATATTGACAAGAATTAATACTTGCTTACAAACATCAGTGACAATATCTCATTTTTCTTATTTTTACAATTAAACAAATCATAACCTTTAATATTATGCAAGAAACTCCAATTGCTAAAATTTATGATAAAACCTCAAATCCAGCACCGCTTGGTTTAGCTGGTTTCGGTTTAACAACAATATTGCTTAATCTTCATAATGTTGGAGTTTTTCCATTAGATTCAATAATAATGTCAATGGGATTCTTTTATGGTGGTATCGCTCAAATTATAGTAGGCATTATGGAATGGAAAAAAGATAATACTTTTGGAACAGCCGCATTTACTTCATATGGAATTTTTTGGATATCATTAATCTTTATATGGGTATTACCTAAAATGGGTTTAGCTGAAGCACCAACATCAAAGGCCATGGGTTGTTATTTGGCTGTATGGACTCTATTTTCTTTCTTTTTGTTTCTTACAACTTTTAAATTGTATAAAGCATTACAAATTGTTTTTGGGCTTTTAGTTATTTTATTTTCATTATTATCGGCAGCTAGTTTTACCGAAAACACTTTAATTAAAGTAATTGCTGGCTATGTAGGTATTATCTGCGGTACAGCTGCTTTATATTCTGGTATGGCCCAGGTGTTAAATGAGTATTATAAAAAATCTGTGTTACCTATTGGCGAACTAAAAGCAGTAAAAGTTGATGTTACTATAGTATAAAAATTACCAGAAAACAGCATTAAGTTTTGTTAAAACTATTACTATAGAATAATTTAATTACTGTAAAGCGTATATGTTTTGGGTATTTCAAATTGAGAATTGTCAATTCTTTTCTCAACTATTTTACTTACAATTATACTATATTTTATATCTCTTAAAAGAGTTCTTTCAATTTGTTGCATAGGCAAATATCCATTAGCCTCTGGTATAGTAAGAAAATATTGATAGCAGTTATCAGTTTTATTCCAAAGCTGTATAAACTTCTGATAAAAATCGAATTTTTTTCCTGTCACCCAAAAAGTAATTTCTGTGTTTTTTAAATTATTTTTTACTCGCCATTGACTGCAAGTAAAACCAGAGATTACTTTAGTGTTATTTGTTTTTACTATTTTATAATCTGAAGAAACATTTCTGTTATAATCAGTAACGGGAATGTTACAATACATTTTTTTATTATGATGCAATGCGGTAATTAATTCTTTATCTAAATCAAAAATCAAGCTTTCTTCTGGTTTTCCATTTATTAATTGTTTATCAAGCTTTACGATATTTTTTTTAATTGTTAATTGAAATGAAACAGTATCAAATGATCGTTTTTCCATTAGCTCTATTATTCCCTCAAAGCTTTCAATATTACTTTCAATATTTAAAAAAATAGATTTTTTTGTGTCAAACTTTGTTCCTGTCTTTACAATTTCTTTTACTTCCTTATTAAAACCAGAAACATTAGTTAGCAGCACAAAAGCAAATAGCGCTGTAATTACTGAGATAGTGGTGATTATATAAATACGGGATTTCATTATTTTGCAGAATAAATTACTCTTCAAAGATAAGTTATAAAATATCTGAAAATAAGAGTATTATTTCCTAATTTGATAAAGTGTTACTACTTGTTGAGGAAAGTAATTTTATCTGGTATAAACCCAATCTTTTTCGGTAGACAATAAAGTATTATATTTATAACCGTCTGCAATAAAATGAATTAATTCTTCTGGTTGAGAAATTCTGTTTTTAACTATAAAATTAGCCATCATACCTCTAGCTCTTTTAGAATAGACGCCCATTGTTTTAAATTCACCATCAACTTCTTGTTTAAATACAATATTAATAATTGGCAATTCTATTTGATTCTCGTTTATTACCTTAAAATATTCTGATGACGCTAAATTAATTATTGTTTTTAAATTATTTTCTTTCGCTAATTTATTAATCTCGTATGTTACTTTCGATTTCCAGTATTTATATAAATCTTTTCCTGATGAATTTTCAAATCTAGTTCCCATTTCTAATCTATATGGCATAACAAAATCCAATGGTCGTAACAAACCATATAATCCAGAAAGAATTCTTAAATGACGACTGGTAAATTCAAAATCTGATGTAGTAAAAGAACTTGCTTTAAGATTTTCATATGCCTCACCTTTAAAAGCTAATATTGCAATTTTTGATTTCTCTACAGGATGACAAATGTCCCACTTTGCAAATCTTTTAAAATTTTCTTCGGCTATTGTTTCACTAATTCTTAAAAGCTTCATTAACTCTTGTTTTGAAAACTTTCTAAGCCTTAATACAAGTTCTTCGCTTTCTTTTAAAAATACAGGTATAGTATGTGATTTATTTTCAAATTGCTTTGAAAAGTCAAGTGTTTTTGAAGGCGAAATCACAACAAGCATAATTACCTAATCTATTGTAAAGTGCGGTAAATATAAAACAGTAGAAATCGAAAACCAAGAAATTCGTCAAAATCTTTTTTCAAATGTTATTAAATTATTTTTGTTTTTTGAACTTAACAATCTAATCTGTTTTTAATTAAAAACATTACTTAGTCTTCTTATTACAGAAACAGACGTTCACTTATTTAACTATTGCATTAATAAACATTTTCATTTCTTAATAAATACATTTTACGTTTTCTGGTTTTAATTAACGAAATTTGCAAAATATTTTAATTGTTGTAAAAACAGGAATAACAAAGAACTAAATTCATTGCCTAATCATCACATCATAGTTTATGACACTTTAATAACCAGAAGAGATTCGGTTACTAAATCTATTATTGACCCCTTTTTAATTCCAACAAAGAATAATTTAACTGTAAA
>CAIQJL010000327.1 GCA_903872185.1 uncultured Bacteroidota bacterium
AAGCTGGAATATTGGAAAAAGGCTAAATTTTAACATGTTTGAAACTGTTATTTGGCGTGGACAAGACTCACTTGGAAACAGAGGATTTGATGTAAATTATCTTAACCCTATTATTTTTTATCGTCCTGTTGAATTTTCACTCGGCTCACCGGATAATGTAATCATGGGTTTTGGTGGAAGATTAAGAATATTTAAAACAACTCATTTATACGGTCAGTTTCTTTTGGACGAATTTAAACTTGATGAATTAAAAGCTAAAAAAGGCTGGTGGGGAAATAAATATGGCATTCAAGCAGGAATTAAAACTTATAATCTATTTGGAATAAAAAAACTTTACGCTTTAGGTGAAGTAAACATTGTTAGGCCTTTCACATACTCGCATTGGAGTTATATGGATAACTACGGAAATAATTCTCAACCTCTTGCCCATCCACTAGGTTCCAACTTTGCAGAAGGAATTGCAAATATTTGCTATCAAAAAAATAGGTGGTCAATTAAATCTTTAGTTAAAATTTACGTTAATAGTGCCGATAAAGACTCTACAAATTATGGTAATAATATATATAGATCATATTTAGATAATGTAAATGAATATGGAAATAAACTATTTCAAGGTGACAAGCATAAAATTATTTCAACAGAAATATCTGCTAGTTATATTCTAAATCCAAAATGGCAATTATCAGCTAAAATAGGTTTTAGAAGATTATTGAATTACCCTTATGATCACACTAGTTTTAATTCATATCAAAACATGATATTCTTTGGTTTATCTACTGCTATTGGCAATAGAGAAGGATTATATTAATTTAAGTCAGCATTTGAATTTCCACCTTTAAATTCTTAATCAAGATTTACTACTTTTGCAATAATATTTAGTAAAAATTATGGACTACAATTTCAGAGAAATAGAGAAGAAATGGCAGGATAGCTGGAAAAAGAACAAAACTTTTAAAGTTGAGAATAATTCCGATAGACCTAAATTTTATGTGCTCGATATGTTTCCTTATCCTTCTGGTGCGGGATTACATGTTGGTCACCCACTAGGTTATATTGCTAGTGATATTTATACCCGTTATAAAAACTTAACTGGTTTTAATGTATTACATCCAATGGGATTTGATGCCTTTGGATTGCCTGCAGAACAATATGCTATACAAACGGGACAACACCCTGCAGTAACAACTGAAAAAAACATTGTAAGGTATAAAGAACAACTTGAGAAAATTGGGTTTGCATACGACTGGGATCGCGAACTACGTACAAGCGAACCTTCATATTACAAATGGACTCAATGGGTTTTTATTAAATTGTTTAATCATTGGTATAACAACGAAACCCAAAAAGCAGAACCAATTGAAAAATTAACAGAGGTTTTTAATAATTCAGGCAACTCAAATTTACATTCAGCTAATAATTGCGAAATAAATTTTTCTGCTGACGACTGGAAACAGAAAAACGAAAAAGAACAACAGGAAATTTTACTTTGTTATCGTATAGCTTATCTTGCAAAAACTATGGTTAACTGGTGCCCGGCTTTGGGAACAGTTCTAGCAAATGATGAAGTAAAAGAAGGACTCTCTGTTCGTGGAGGGCACCCCGTTGAACAAAAGAAAATGATGCAATGGTGTTTAAGAATTTCTGCATATGCAGAGCGACTTTTAACCGGGCTAGATAAAATTGACTGGACAGATTCACTTAAAGAAATGCAGAAGAACTGGATTGGAAAAAGTGTTGGAGCTGAGATAAAGTTTAAAGTTGAAAGTTCAGAGTTGAAAGTTCAAGAATCGGAGATCAATGTTTTCACAACTCGTCCTGATACAATTTTTGGTTGCACGTTTATGGTTCTTGCACCAGAACATGAATTGGTTTCTCATATAACTACCGAAGAACAAAAATTATCAATTGAATCCTATATAACATTAACAAAAAAACGTACAGAACGCGAAAGAATTACTGAAGTTAACAAAGTGTCGGGTTGTTTTACGGGTGCTTATGCAAAACATCCATTTTCAGATTTACAAATTCCTATTTGGATTAGCGATTACGTTTTAGCAGGTTATGGTACTGGAGCAATAATGGCTGTTCCTGCTCATGATAGCAGAGATTTTGCTTTTGCCAATCATTTTAATTTGCCGATTATTCAAGTGATAAAAAAGAATGATGAAGAACCAACAAATACATCAACATGGACAGAATCATTTGATGCAAAAGAAGGAACTTGTATCAATTCTGATTTTATTAATGGGTTTGATGTTACAAAAGGAATAAAAATTATAATTGATAAAATAGAGGAAGCAGGTATTGGAAAACGAATGATTAATTATCGTTTACGTGATGCTATATACAGCCGTCAGCGATATTGGGGCGAGCCATTTCCAATTTACTATAAAAATGAAATGCCTTATACTTTACCCGAAGATCAGTTACCACTTGAACTGCCTGTAATTGACTCTTTTTTACCAACCTCTGATGGTCAACCGCCACTTGGTCGCGCAACAAATTGGAAAACTGCCGAAGGATACCCACTTGAGTTAAGCACAATGCCTGGCTTTGCAGGTTCATGTGGTTATTATTTCCGTTATATGGATCCAAAAAATAACAACGAGTACTTTTCAAAAGATGTAGTAAATTACTGGAAAGATGTTGACTTATATATTGGTGGAACCGAGCACGCAACAGGACATTTAGTTTATTCCCGATTCTGGTGTAAGTTTTTATTTGATATGGGCATTTCACCAGTTGAAGAGCCATTCAGGAAATTGATTAATCAGGGAATGATACAAGGAAGATCAAACTTTGTTTATAGAATTAATGGAACCAATAAATATGTTTCTAAAGGGATAAAAGAAAATTATAAAACCAGTGAAATTCATGTTGATGTAAACATTGTTACAAATGATGTTCTAGATTTAGATGCATTCAGAAAATGGAGTCCAGAAAATGCAGATGCAGAATTTATACTTGAAGATGAAAAATATATTTGTGGATATGCTGTAGAAAAAATGTCTAAATCAATGTATAATGTTGTAAATCCTGACAGCATTGTTGAAAAATTTGGTGCCGATACTTTACGCATGTACGAAATGTTTTTAGGTCCGCTAGAGCAAGCTAAACCATGGGATACAAGCGGCATTGAGGGAGTTCATAGATTTTTTAGAAAACTTTGGAAACTTTATCATGATGAAAACAATCAATTTAAAATCTCAGATGAACAAGCAAATGCGCAAGAATTAAAAGCGCTTCATAAACTAATAAAAAAAGTAAAAGAAGATATTGAAACATTCTCCTTTAATACTTCTGTTAGTGCATTTATGATTTGCGTTAATGAACTTACAGATATAAAGTGCAATAAAAAATCTATCCTTGAACCTTTAACAATTATTCTCTCGCCTTTTGCACCTCATATTGCAGAAGAATTATGGCAGCTTTTAGGATATAACGAAAGCATTTTAAAAGCAACTTTTCCTAAATTTGAAGAATCGTATTTAATTGAAAGTAACAAGTCATATCCTGTTTCATTTAACGGTAAGGTAAGATATCAACTTGAATTACCTTTAAATCTTTCTAAAGAAGATATTGAAAAAGCTGCTTTACAAAACGAGCAAACAAAAAAATGGCTCGAAGGAAAAGAACCTAAAAAATTAATAGTTGTTCCCGGGAAAATAATTAATATTGTTTATTAAATTACTCGTTTGGGATATTTATTAAAACAATTAAGATTTTTCTTTGTGCCTCAATTCCCTTTTCCATGAAGCTAAGACTCTTCGTTTTTTTTTTGCAGATAGGTTTCTAAACCATATGTAATAACAATTGTACGTCGCGGCGGATTATATTTGGTACTATTCAATCCTAACAAATACCCTTTTATTTTCTTCTTGTTGGACTCCCCTGAAGTCCTAATGTTTATAGCAATTTAATTGCTATAAACATACGACCCCTTCGGGGTCGAAGATTAAAAACACATGACATTTTATATCGTATTTTTTTTTTAACTATTTCTTGTAATTTATTATAATTATACTTTATATAAATCTTTTTCTTTTTGCTAATTTATCACTACTTTTTTTGTTAAAGTTTTATTTTCAAAATTTATTGAAATAAAATATATCCCTTTTGGTTTTGTACTTAAATTAATTTCCAGACTATTTTCTTTTTCATAATCAGTATTTGATATGATAGAGTTATAAACCTCCTCTCCTAAAATATTATGAGCTATAATAGAGTTTATTTTAGCATTGCTGTTAATTGTAATAAACCCTGTTGAAGGATTTGGAAATATTTTAAGTTCTACATTTTGTATATCAGAAATTGAATTTGACAATAACAAATTACCATAACTTCCCAAATAAGAAACAGAGCAATCATGAAAAACATGAAATTTCCAATACCTTCTTGCCGTACAACCTGAGGGGCAATCTCCCCAACCTAAAGAAAAAACAAGTTCTACAAAATTTGGATAAATAGAATCGGTTATATCGTTACCATCTCCAGGGATATTTATAGCAGATGCATACATTACATCTGGGATTGTTTCAAATTTATTTGCCAGCATAAGCATATTATAACTACTATCTGATTTAAATTCTACCGAATGATAAGATAACAAATTACTCCATGTGTGGTAGGAATTCATAATTAAATAATATTTTTCCATTAAACTATCTATGGTTGAATTTCCTGTAGGTATTATGTTATTCTGCAGTTGCTGCATCCAGGCTAATCCAGGATCAGCAGAAACTAACACACTTTTAACCTCAGGAATCGGAAAAGAATGAATATCTAACATTGTAATTACGGAATCTCTTGCAGGTATTGTTGTTGCATTATAAACTGCAATAATTGCTTTAAGAATTGTATCGCTAAGTTGTTCCGGAATATTAATGCTATCAATATAAGTATAATTCATGCTATTTACTCTTCTTAAGGCTAAACGATCTGCATCTTCCTTATATTTTGCAATAATACTATCAGCTGCAATACAAGATGAAGACACTGGTGCCGTACTTGAACTAACAGAACAATTAAAACAAGGTGTAGAAGAAGAAAAACTTGTCATTGAATAACTACAAGGTATTGAACACAAATTTAAAAATAGTGTATCGCCATTATAATGACTATAGCTAGCACATCCCGTAGGTATAATTGTTATTAAATACGATGGAGAACATGTTGTTGTTGAAAGTATACTGTCATTTACAGCCCACACTCCATCACAACCATTAGTTGGAGGTATTACATAATAAGTATTTGGAGTATAATAATATTGCCCATATAATGCAGTCGATAACAAAGTTATCATTATTGAAAAGAAAAAAGTTTTCATATTATTCGATTATATATGTAATTACTATTTACAAATAGACGACTCTTTTTAAAATTGGTTGTGTTAAAATTCTACTTTAAGAACAGCTTTTTTTAAAATAAGTTCATTAATCCAAAATTTATATCTTTACGTTTTATTAATAAACTTAAACCTAATAATTATGAGAAAATCTTTTTTAATTCTTGCAGCTTTTGCAGGCTTATTCTTTGTTTCTTGTTCCAATAGCGATAACGGAAAAGATGGCTCAACAGATTCGACAAAAGTTGCAACTACTGAAGATGGTGCACCACAAGGTGCCCGTTATGGTATAAAATCTGGTATTGTTTCTTTTGAACAATATGATATGATGGGAGTTAAAATAACACAAACCACATATTTTGACGATTATGGAAAAAAAGAAAGTCAGGAAATTATTTCTGAAATGGATATGATGGGAATGAAAACAAAGCAACATAGTATGAGCATTATGGCTGATGGCTACTCCATTAATTACCAGCTAGAAAATATTGTTAATGGCAAAGATGAAACTAAAAAAACTGCAACTAAAGTTAAAATTGAAGGCAATCCATTCGGTAGTTTTGATTTCTCAACTTTTACAGATGCAATTAAAGAAAAATATGATTATAAAGAAGAAGGTAGCGAAACCGTTGCTGGCGTTGAAGGAACAAAATTTTCAATGACATTGGATAAAACTAAAGCAAACGACAGAATTACCGGTGTAATGTATAAAAACATTATGCTTAAAACTTCAATGAAAATGAGCGGTTTTGCAATTAATCTAGTAGCAAAATCATTTGAAGAAAATGCAACAATACCTGCTGGAAAATTTGAAATCCCAGCTGGATATACTATAGAAGAGAAGAAGTAAGAAAAGAATTACTTAAAGTGCCTTAAATACTTAAATTGTCTAAAGTACTTAGGGAATTTATAGTTTGTGTAATTTACTTATTAAGAAAATAAAGGCTTCGCATTAAAAAAGTGAAGTCTTTTTTATTTTGATAAAATTTCCAGCAACTCACCTAGTTCGCTCATTTTATCAGTGTAACCAAGTTTTTCATAAGATAAAATAAGGTTAGAAATAAGTCTTTCCAAAGTATTAGGATTTGAACAAGGAGAAAAATAATCTTTCTTTGGTTCTAGCTGTTGTTGAGTTATAAAATAATCTATCTCTTTTCTTCCAAAAACAGCTCCTCTGTTAAACGGATTTATATAAAACAGCACGGTGTTATCGGCACTATCTCCAAATGCATGAAACGAAGAAACATCATCAACATAACAAAGTATAAAATTCTTAGGAAGATTAACACCAAAAACAGGAAGTTCCAGATGTTGAGCAATTGTCATATATAAAATTCCAAGGCTTACAGGATTTCCTTTTTTAGACTCGAAAAGTAAATTTAAATATGCATTTTGTGGAGAATAAAAATTTGCATTATTTGGCGAAAATTTATGAACCTCAAATAAAATATGATTTAAAACTCTTACTTTTTCTAAAGCAGTTAAATTTTCATTTAATTCTAGCCATACTTCACTTCTTATACTTTCAATTTGTTTCGAAATTCCTTCCCATGACAAATCAGGATATTGATATTTTGCTAACAGATATGCACCGAAAGCGATGTCTTTTGCACCAGTGTGAACCCAATCTTCCAATTGATTTTTTAGAGAAGTAAACTGAATGCTTTTGATTATATCTTCAATCCTTTCTTGTATTAACTCACTAAATGAGCTTTCCCAGGCCTTTTCTAAATCAGGTACTATTTCTAGTCCAAAGCCAATGAGGTTATCCCGAACAGCTCTAAAAATAGTTTCATCAGGATCATCAAGCAATTTAATTTGTGATGTTATAGCTTTTGGCTCCATATTTTATTCAGTTAATTTTTCAAGTGTATGCTCAACAAGTTTTCTAACAATTGGCTTATAATCTTTACTATAAGTTTTTGTTACCCTATTCGCAATTATTGCACAAATTGTTAAAGCATGATGTCCAAGTAATTTTGAAAGCCCATAAAGCGCGGAGCTTTCCATCTCATAATTAGTTATCTGACGTCCATTAAAATTAAATTTCTCAATTTTATCATTTAATTCTGGATCTACTATGGGTAATCTTAGCACTCTACCTTGCGGACCATAAAAACCAGATGCCGATATATTTACTCCTTTTTTAAAATCATTTCCTAGCTTTTCCATTAAATTTTTACAACAATCAACTACGTATGGTTTAGGCAATAATGGATTCCAGTCGACAAATTCCATAAACGCTTTTTCAAATTCAAGATTTGAAATTTTATTGCGATTTTGATAATAATTTAATAATCCATCAAAACCAATTGAGCTTTGCGACACCAAAAAAGAATCAACTAAAACATCTGCCTGTAATGCACCTGAGGTTCCTAACCTGATTAAATTTAATGATTTATGCTCAGTATTTATTTCGCGTTTTTGTAAATCAATATTCACCAGTGCATCTAATTCATTTACAACAATATCAATATTGTCGGTGCCTATACCTGTTGATAATACTGAAACACGCTTACCATTAAAAATACCAGTATGTGTAAAAAACTCACGATTAGAAACCTTATATTCAATTTTAGAAAAATAACTACTAACCATTTCAACCCTACCTGGATCTCCAACTAATAAAATAGATTCAGCAATTTGTTCTGGTAAAAGGTGAAGGTGAAAAATGCTACCATCAGGATTAATAATTAATTCTGAAGGTTCAATTTTTTTAGAATGCATGACTTGTTTGTTTAATAAATATTATCAAAGTTAGTAAAGGCAGTACTAGTAGCATAATAAAAAACTGTTTTTTTATTAACATACAAATGGTTATAAAACGCAATTTAAAATACTTTTCAAAAAATACTTTTATTTAACTGAACTTCTGCTTATTTTTACGTTTTAAAATCAAATATTCTTTAATTGTACATTTATGGAAAATAGTGAAAACAAAATTTTGGTTCCTTTTGATTTTGGTGAACAATCTTTAGTTGCCTTAGAGCAATCATACAGTTTAGCAAAAATGGTTGATGCAGAAATCAACATTCTTCATGTAATTACTGAAAATAACGCTCTTTGGGGTCTGTTTTCGAAAAAGGAACAAGATGATTTAGAAGAAAAATTAAAAATAAAGTTAACTGATTTTGCTGGTCATATTCAAGAAAAATCGGGAGTAAAAATCACTCCTATAGTTGAAAAAGGTAAATTAGTTGATACAATATTAAACACAGCCGAGAAATTAAATGTAAAATTGCTAATAATAGGATCATCAAGCTCCTACGACATGAAGCAAAAAGTTGTTGGAAGTAACTCTTTAAGAATAATTCGAGAGTGTAAATGTCCGGTTATTACAATAAAAGGAAAACATCATAGAGAAGGTTGTAAGAATATTGTTTTACCACTTGATTTAACAAAAGAAACACGTGAAAAAGTAAATAATGCAATTTACCTCGCTAAATATTTTAACAGTGTTGTTCATGCGGTTACTATGAACACAACATCTGACACATACGTAATGAATCGTTTAAAGCTACAGCTTACTCAGGTTAGTGAATTTATAAAATCGCAAGGTATTGACTGCACACAAAATTTCCTGAACACTCAATCTGGAAATACAAATATGTGTAATGCACTTTTAGAATTTTCGCACAAAGTTGAAGCTGATGTTATAATTATAATGACTCAACAAGAAACTGAAGTGATAAAATATTTTGTAGGTTCACTTGCTAAAGAGGTTATACAAACTTCAGATTTTCCAGTAATGAGTATTGTACCCAGAGGAAATAAAAAATAGAAACAAATAACTATAAATCTAACAAAATGAAAAATCTACTTTTTGCATTTTTTGTATCAACTTTATTGTTTACTTCATGTAAAAACGAAAACTCAGCAGAGGTAGAAAAATCAGGAGGCAGAGTAAATCTTCTTATACCAACATCAATTCCAGTAAATAATTTATTTTTGTTCGACAATTCAGGAATTTTAAACTGGCAAAAAGAATTTAATACTACAGATTTTATTAAAAAAGCTTTTTCCAAGGTTTTGAGTTCTGAAGTTGCAACTTTTTTTCCATTCTCAGACGATTCAACAAAGTGCACAAAAGATGATATTTTGAAATCAATGGGAGCTTCAGCAGAACCTTTAAATTTATCTGAAATTAAAGCAATATATTTTGATGAAGAATGGTCGATGGATACTGCTGAACCATTTTTATTTGAAAAAACCATTAAAAACTGGTACCCTGTTAGATTCTTTAAAAAAGAAGGCAGTGACAAAGAAGAAATGAAACTAGTGTTTAAAGCTAAAGGTGGCAATGCATCAGAGCTTCTAGCAAAAAATGTGATTTCTGAATTCCAATTACAAGATACGGTTCAACCAACATGGACAGAAAATTTAAATGCATCTAAACTGGTTAATTTACTTTTATCCAAAGTTAAAAACGGAAAAACAAAGGTTTGGGATGCTTCAAACGTTGACAAAGAATTAACTCCTGCTGA
>CAIQJL010000328.1 GCA_903872185.1 uncultured Bacteroidota bacterium
AAAATACAATTATTTCGTAATCAAAACAGGTGTTTTACTTGACATGAACGGTTTATTGACTTATCTTTGTTTAGAATTAATCTAAATAAAAATAAGTATTATGAAAAAGATTTTAATATTGAGTTTAATCTTTATCTCTCTTGTCAAATATAGCGCTGCTCAGGAAAATAAAGATATTAGGATTCCATTAATAGGTGAATCTGCACCCGCATTTGTTGCTAATTCTACAATTGGGACAGTAAACTTTCCAGATGATTATTTCGGAAAATGGAAAATACTATTTAGTCATCCAGCTGATTTTACACCAGTTTGTACTTCAGAAATCTTAGAATTATCTGCTTTACAAAAAGATTTTAAGGATTTAAATACAGCTATTATTGTAATATCAACCGATGGTATCAATAGCCATATAGAATGGGTAAAGTCAATTGAAAATTTAGCATATAATGAAAAGAAAACAGAAAAAATTGAGTTTCCTTTAATAACAGATGCAAATTTAGAAATTTCAAAAAAATATGGAATGCTTCATCCGTATTCTAGTAGTTCAAAAGATGTAAGAGGTGTGTTTATTGTTGATCCAAATAATAAGATTCAGGCTACTTTTTTTTATCCAATGACTGTTGGTCGTAATATGGATGAAATTAAACGAACTTTAATTGCTCTGCAAACTCATGATAAAAATAGTGTTATGACACCGGCAAATTGGTCTCCAGGTGAAGAGGTTTTAATTCCTAGTCCGGCAACTATTGCTGAATCTGAGAAATTAAAAGAGAAGAAGGATCCAAATCTTAGAGAAGTTGCTTGGTATATGTGGTTAAAAAAGATTTAATTTAAAAAAGTATTGTAAAAAAGGACTGCCTTAAATGGGCAGTTTTTTTTTTCAATTTTATTTTATGGTAGAATAATAACAGTTGGTTTAGTTTTTTTATACTTTGAGCGAAAATGTTTGAATCTTAAAATTAAAATAAGTTAGTTTGTAAATTAAAATAAATAAATATGAAAAGAATAATTTCCTTATTGCTCGTTGTTTTATTTGTAATGCCTTCTGTATTACAAACAAAAGCCGATGAAGGTATGTGGCTTCCAAATTTAATAAAAAGTCTAAATTACGCTGACATGCAACGACTTGGTTGTAAGCTTACTCCGGAGCAAATTTATGATATTAATCATTCTAGTATAAAAGATGCTATTTTTCAATTAATGAACGAATCTAATGGTGATTATCAAGGGTTTTGTACAGGCGAAATAGTAAGTGGAAAAGGATTAATGTTTACTAATCATCATTGTGGATATGATGCAGCAGCAAAATTATCTTCTGTTGAGCATGATTATCTTTCAGAAGGATATTGGGCAAAAACGAAGGAACAAGAACTTTCTGCTGAAGGTCTATGTGTTTCTCATTTAATAAGAATCGAAACTGTTACTGACAAAATTTTAAAAGATATAACTCCAGAAATGGATGAAGCAGCTCGTAAAACTGCAATTAAAAAAGCAATTTCTGCTTTAGAAAAAGAGACAAAGGAATCTTCTAAATATGAAGCAAAAGTAAAAGACATGTATTTAGGAAATGAATATTATCTTTTTGTTTATGAAATTTTTAAAGATGTAAGAATGGTTGGTTTTCCACCTTCTTCAATAGGAAAATTTGGTGGTGATACAGATAATTGGATGTGGCCACGCCATACAGGTGATTTTAGTGTTTTTAGAGTTTATGCTGATAAAGATGGAAAACCAGCTCGTTATTCAAAAGATAATGTTCCGTACACTCCACTTCATTCTCTTCCTGTTTCAATAAAAGGTGTAAAACAAAATGATTTTACAATGATAATGGGTTATCCCGGTTCTACTGAAAGATATTTAACCTCTTTTGGAATGAATTATAAAATGACAACTTTTAATCCGATACTTGTTAAATTAATTGGAAAAAAATTGGATATCTGGAAAGAAGCAATGGACAAATCTGATGCAACACGTATAGCTTTAGCAAGTGGTTATGCAATGTATGCTAATACTTATAAAAATTTTAAAGGCGAACTTTTAAATCTTAAACAGACGGATGCAATTTCATCAAAGAAGAAAGTAGAAGAAGAATTTACTAACTGGGTAAACCAAACTCCCGAGAACAAAAAAAGATTTGGCAAAGTGTTATTAGGAATCGATTCTTGTTATTTAAAATTATGCGAAACAGGCGGAGAATTATTTTATGCATCACAAGCTTTGTTGCAAGGAAGCTCGCAGATAATGTTAATGCAATCATATAACGCGCTTAATACTGCTTTAGAAAACACTAAAGAGAATCAAAAACAAATAGAAGATTTAAAAACTTCATTAAAAAGCGAGTTAGATGAGTCATTTAAGGAATATTCACCAGAACTTGATATGAAAGTGTTTTCTGCAATGCTTAAAATGTATTGTGCAGATATGCCTGCAAGTAAACAGATGAAATTTTTTACCGAAGAATTACCTAAAAATTATAAAGCATCTAACATTAATGAAAGCATAGACAAATTTGTGAACGATGTTGCAACAAATAGTATATTTACCGAGAAGGCAAGATTACAAAAGTTTTTAGATAAACCTTCAAAAAAAGTTCTTTCTAATGATCCTCTTATGATATATGCAAAAAGTATTTTTGTTTCATATCAAATGACAATTGTTCCTCAGTATTTAGGAATTCAAGGAAAATTAAAACCATTAGAAAGAGAGTTTGAAGCTGGTTTAATGTTAAGTCAGCCAAATAAAAAGTTTTACCCAGATGCTAATTCTACTTTCCGTTTTACATATGGAACTGTTCAGCCATACGATCCAAGGGATGGTGCTCATTATAAATATATGACCTATATGGAAGGAATTATGGAAAAGATGGATAATACAAATGATGAATTTAAAGTGCCTGAAAAGTTGGTAGAGTTATATAAAAATAAAGATTTTGGTCAGTATGCTGATGAAAATGGTAAAATGCCAGTTGCTTTTTTGTCTGATAATGACATTACTGGTGGTAATTCTGGAAGCCCAATTATGAATGGTAATGGCGAACTTGTTGGTTTGGCATTTGACGGAAATTGGGAATGGCTTTGTGGTAACTTAGTATTTAACCAAACTATGCAGCGTACAATTAATGTTGATGTACGTTATGTTTTATTTATTATTGAAAAATTTGGTGGTGCTAAGAATATAATTGATGAGCTAGATATAAGAAAGAACTAATTGTTATATAATTTAAATTTCACAATAAAGGCGGCTTATTGCTGCCTTTATTGTGAAATTAAGGGATTAATATTTTTTTATAATCTACTTTAATAGTACTGTTTCAATTACAATTAAATTTATTTAAACAACTCATCATCCTTGAACTGATCTTCGGGACGTAACATTTTATACATATTGCTTTTTACGTCGAAATAAATTAGAATTCTAACATTGTGCATATCGTAAACTGCAATAAAAGTATCAAAAACAGAATGATATTCTGTAAGGCATTTCTTTTGAAGAACTATTGCACTATCTAGGTCTTCAAATGTTTCGCGCATAACAAAACGATTAAATTTTTTATTCTGTATCATTAATACTTTATCTCCTAATAATGGATAGTCTTTTGCAAAATCAGTAATTGAGGTTTTGTATGTAAAAGCTCCTACCTGAACAGCACAGTAATTTATTTTAAAATCTATACTTTTCTTGACTTCTTCAAGGCTTACATTTTCTATCTTTTTGATAAAGATATTTATACTAATAAGTGGTTCTTCATTATTATCTATAACTGTAAGGTTTTTATCTATTTTAATGTCGCCAATCTTAATAATATCCAAACTATCAAACACTGCCGAAATATTCACCTCTATTTTTTTAGGAATATTTCTTTTAAAACCCTCAACTTCAATATAATTTCTAATTAGTTCAACAGTTCCTGTTTTGGTTTCATTTAATGGCGAATTTCCTGTCATTTCGAGAGGAATTTTAATTCTTATCTTTTTTTCAAAACATGTATAAATATTGTAACTAGTATCTGAATCATCTGGTCTGTTTGATGAAAAAAACATCGTGCCATAAGGGTCTGTAGAAAAGTTAATTTCATCATATGAACTATTAATCAGATTGCCCATGTTTTCAGGAACAGTCCAAATGCTGTCGCTTTGATGTAGTGATCTAAAAACATCATAACCTCCTGTAGTATTATGTCCTTTAGAACTGAAAAATAGTGTGTCACCATGTGCAGAAACAGAAATGAAATTTTCATCAAATTCTGTATTTAATATTTCAAGATTAATAGGTTCCGACCACCCATTTTCTATAGCTGTGCAATAATAAATATCGTGTTCTCCTTTTCCTCCTGGCCTATTACTAACAAAATATAAAGTATTATTGGAAAAGCATGCAGATGTTTCCTGCCATTGGGAATTTATAGCGGTCTTTTTTGGTGCGCTAAGTATTTTTCCTTTTATGTCAGAATTATAAATGTCGCCGCCATTAAAGGTTTTATATATAAATACAGTTTTTCGATCAGATGAAATTCCTGCTGTTGCTTCATGATTATCCGAGTTAGATAAATATGAAATTAATTTTGGTGCTGTCCATTCGTTGCCAGTTTTATTACTAATATAAATATTCTGATTATAGGACATATTTCTTTCAGCTAGAGGATTTGGGCGCGAAGAAGTGAAAAGTATTGTAGTTGAATCGAGAAATATAGGAGCAAAATCATCAAAAGTTGAGTTAATTGTTTTTAAAGAAATAATCTGCATATTATCATTCTGTGCGTAAATACAGAAATTAGTATATAATACTAACAATATGCCTAAGTATAATCTCATTTTAAATTTGACTTGGCATTATTAAGTTTAAGAATAAGCATTATTTCATGTGATCCAACAGTATATTTCTTAACATCGCTCAAAACAATTCCATATGAATAACCGTAAACAAGATATTTCGTGTCAATTCCAATAAAGGTTACTACCGCCTCGTCGGTTCTGTAAAAAACTCCAAGTGAAAGAACGTCATGGAAAGTTGATTTAATTCCGGCGTCAGCCTGATAAAAGCCATTTTCGGTAATTTTAAAAAGAACAGATGGTTCTAATTTTACCGTTTTACCAATTAAAAATTGATAACCTGCATTAAGAATGTGATGACGAACCCTTTTATTTTCAAGTTCACTATTGTTAAGAAAGCTTACGCTTCTGTTAAGCAATTGATAAACGCCATAATTAAGATAAAACTTGTCTGGTCTGTATAAAGCAGCGCCAAATGCAGCATCTGGAACAATAATGCTGTTTTCTGCATTGTTTATTACTTCATCGTCAATATCTGCTACAATAAAGGCCTCTTTTTTAAGGTTGTATTGAGATAAAAGTCCAGAAAGACCTAAAGAAAGTCTTGTGCCTTTTTTTCCTATAGGAAAATGATAAGCATATGTTGCTTCTGCACCAAATTGCCCGCTTAATCCCGAATTATCGTAACTGATTTTACCGCCCACACCAACTCTTTCAGAAACTA
Organism: uncultured Bacteroidota bacterium; assembly: GCA_903872185.1. Taxonomy (GTDB): domain Bacteria; phylum Bacteroidota; class Bacteroidia; order Bacteroidales; family GWA2-32-17; genus GWA2-32-17. The sequence goes on from CAIQJL010000328.1 coordinate 5,494, forward strand.
ATGAGTGTCCTGTAGCAGACTGCATGCTAGGTGCACCTTTAAATCCCGACCAGCTTTGTGAGTAAGCTGTAGAAAGAAAGATATATGGTTTTGTGCCAGCGCAAGCAGGACTTTGCAAATAATTATTCAAATGAAACATTTGATATGAATTAATTTGCTGGGCAGACAGATTTATTGAGAAGCCTGCTAACATAAAGAAAAGTAAAAAATTCTTCATGATATTTAGTTTTGATTTTCTCATAATTATTTTAGGATTTTTACAGGGCCAGTGTATGGAGGGTAATTTCCCATATTAAGGTTTACAACATAATAATAGTCACCGCTATCTAGCAAACTACCTTCAAATTTGCCATCCCACGAATTATCATACCCATTGCTTTTAGTGTAGACCAACTTACCCCAGCGATTAAAAACTTTAACTTCTGCACTTGGGTAAAGATGAATGTTTTTAATTTCCCAAGTATCGTTTTTGCCATTCCCATCTGGTGTTACAACATTGTAAATAATAATACAATCACAATCTTTCATGCCAACATGAAAATTTCTTGAAATATAACAGCCTTTAGAATCTGTAACGGTAATACTGTATTTACCAGAATCAAGGTCGCTAATTTTTGTTTCAGTTGATACGGTTGACCACAAATAAGTATATGGAGATAATCCGTTTTCAATATTTAAAATTCCAAGAAAACCATCATGATTGTCGCGGCAAGATACGTCCTGACTATCTACAATAAGTATAAGTGGCTGAAAAGGTTCTTCAATTCCTATAGTTTCTACTTTCTGACAATTATTAAAATCACTGACAGTAACAGTGTATAGACCTACTTTAAGAAAATTATTTTGACCAGTTGTTAACCCGTTTGACCATGCATAAGTATATGGTGGTGTTCCTCCATCAGGTATAATGTTAATCCAACCAGCACTGTCGCCTTTGCAAATATTATGGTAATATGTTTTGTTAAACGAAACAGGTGAACTGGGTTGATGTATGTCTACAATTTTTGAAATAGCACAACCTAACCCGGAATTATCAGTAATAATAATTTTATACCTTCCGGCAACTATACTCCAAACAAAATTAGTAGTATCAATATTCGTTAACATTGTATCAACTCCTGTGCTGTCAATTTTCCAAATTTGAAGGTAAGCATCCCAAAGGAGTGGGTATATTATTCCTTGATAGAACCCAAACCCATTTTGAGGAGTAATATTAATAGTGCCAGTTGCTGAGTAGCACAATGCATTTGCAATAGTGTCAATTGTGGTTATATGATACAGTGCGTTTAACGCAACAGTATCAACCAATGTTAAACCAGCACTATCTATTGCTTGAACCACATATTGTCCATCTGAAAGACCATTAAGATCTTCTTGGGTGGAAATTAAACCTCCGTTATTGTACCAAGAAATTGAATAAGGTAGCGTGCCACCTGATATTGTCAGGTTAATTGTCCCATTATTGTAACCAAAGCAAGATGGTTGTGTTGTGGCATAAGAAAAGCTTAGTTGTGACCAACTGTTATTAATTATTCCTAGAAATAAAATCAGAGTTATTAATAGCTTATTCATAGGGTGGTTATTTAAAAACACGTAAAAACTAATACCTTTTAGCACGATAGAATACTCAAAAATACTAAATTTATGTAAAGAAAAATTACGTGCGTAAGAATTTTATTCACAATTATTGAAAATAATATTATTGTTTTAAATTTAGATTATATTTGATTTAATATTAATTTATAAAAACAATAAAAATGAAAAAATTAGTTGCAGAATTTATAGGAACATTATGGCTTGTATTAGGAGGATGTGGCTCGGCAGTATTGGCTGCAGCTTATCCCGAATTAGGAATTGGCTTTGTTGGAGTTGCAATTGCATTTGGTTTAACTGTTGTTACCATGGCATATGCCATTGGGCACATTTCTGGGTGTCATTTAAATCCAGCGGTATCTATTGGATTATGGATCGCAGGCAGATTTGATAAAAAAGAATTGCTCCCATATATTGCAGCACAGGTATTAGGTGGAATTGCAGGTGCAGGAATATTATATGTAATTGCTAGTGGAAAAGCAGGTTTTGAAATTGGTGGGTTTGCAGCAAATGGATATGGAGAGCATTCTCCCGGTGGATATAGCATGCTTGCAGCTTTGGTTACAGAAGTTGTAATGACATTTATGTTCTTAATAATAATTTTAGGAGCAACACATTCCAAAGCGCCAAAAGGATTTGCTGGATTAGCAATAGGATTTGGATTAGTTCTTATTCATTTAATAAGCATACCAGTAACTAATACTTCTGTAAATCCTGCCCGAAGTACCAGTCAGGCAATATTTGCTGGCGATTGGGCTTTAAGTCAGTTGTGGTTATTCTGGGTTGCACCATTTGCCGGAGCAATTTTAGCTGGATTGGTTTATAAAATGATTTCACCAGAAAAAGAATAAAGTAATAGCTACTTATTTAATATTATAAATGTATTTTTTATTCCTAGGTCTGTGACATACAACTCTATATTGTTTTTATTTCCTTTTTTTGATTTTTATACCATTTATACTAATTTAGTAGCATAAATTTTTGATGGATGAAACCAAATAAGAAGAATATACCTAAGACTCCGTTTAAAGAAATTGTTCAAAAAGACAATTTAGCTACAATTAGAATAATGTCTTTTGCAATTCTGTTTCTTTCATTTTTTGTTTATACTAATACTTTTAGAAACGGATATGTGCTCGATGATTTTTCGGTAATAAAAGAAAACTGGGTTGTAAAACGTGGAGTTGAATCGATTCCAACAATATTTAAAACTTCTTATAGATACGGTTATTGGAGTTCAGCTGATGACTTATATCGTCCTTTATCATTGGTGATGTTTGCAACAGAATGGCAGCTATGGCCCGATAATCCTAAGGCAGGGCATGTAATTAATGTACTTCTTTATTCTTTAGCTTGTGTGCTTTTGTTTTTAACATTACGAAAAATATTTTATAAATTTAATGTCTTTCTGCCATTTATTGCAACATTAATTTTTGCACTTCACCCTATACATACTGAAGTTGTTGCAAATATTAAAAGTCGTGATGAAATTTTAAGTTTCTTTTTTCTTGTATTAACATTAAATTTTGTAGTTAGTTATATTAAAACTTTAAAAAGTAAATGGTTGTTATTTGGAGTAATTGCTTATTTCCTGGCATTTTTATCAAAAGAAAGTGCAATTACATTTTTAGCAGTAATTCCTCTTGTAATTTATTTTTTTACAGACACAACAATTCGCAAAAATATATTTATAACAGGCGTAATGCTCATTCCTGCATTAATTTTTCTTGCAATAAGAGCCAAAGTATTAGCAAATCAGCCCGAAATGGCTTTTGTGTCAAGTGTAGATAATTTATTGGTTGCGGCACCTGACTTTATAACAAAGTACGCAACTGCTATAAAAATAATCGGGAAATATATTTGGTTGCTTATTGTTCCGTATCCATTGGCTAGTGACTATTCGTTTAATCAAATTCCAATTGTGGGATGGGGTAATATTTGGGTTATTATATCTTTTGTTATTTTAATTTCAATGGCGGTAATTTCCTTATGGAAATTTAAAACTAAACATATTTTAGTTTTTTCTGCACTTTTCTTTTTTATTACAATGTCGCTTTATTCAAATATCTTAATATTAATAGGTTCTTCTTTTGGTGAAAGATTTTTGTTTATTCCTTCATTAGCATTTAGTATTGCAATTTCATGGGTTATTTTTAAATTGTTAAAAATGCCATTTGAGAGTTCGTTAATTACAAAACCATCTATTTTTTTTAAAGTTAATAGTATTGTTTTGGTTATTTTAATTCCTGTTACTATTGTTTATTCTGGAGAAATTGTTTTGCGTAATAAAGACTGGAATTCAAATTTGTCATTATATTCTGCAGACGTTGTTAAGTCTCCCAATAGTGCGCATATGAGATATTATTATGGTCTGGTTTTAATGAAAGATAAAGCATTAAATAAAGAAGCAAAAGTTGAATTTCCTCAATTTCTTGATTCAGCAATAGTACAGTTTACTATTGCAGCTAAAATTGTACCCACTTTTGCCGATGCATACGACCAAATTGGCCTTGCGTATTATCGTAAAAATATGAATGATTCAGCATTAAAATATTACCAATTAGCGCTTGATCGAAATCCAACAAAGTCCATTACATATAGCAATATGGGTGTGATATATTTTAACAATAAACAATTTGATAAAGCACTTGAAGTTTATGAAAAGGCAGTAAAATATGACCCTGCATTTTCTGATGCATGGATGAATTTAGGAAGCACATTAGGAACGTTGGGTAAAGGAAGTGAAGCAATAAATGCTTTTAAAAAATGTGTAGAATTTAATCCGCAGAATGCATTGGCCACATATTTTATAAGCCTTACATACAAAGGAATGGGCGATGTTGCAAATGCTAAAATATATTTGGATAAAGCAGCACAACTAGATTCAAAGTATTTGCAACCGCAATAAAATATTATCATAAGCGAAGATGCTTATGATAGTTTGTAAGGAGTATAATAATTTATAAAATTAATTAAAAGTTGAAAACGAAGGGTTTCCAATTTTTACACCTGCTTCATCCCAGGATGTTTGACGAATGTTTTTGTCGTTACTGAAAATAATCTCAGATTTTTTCCCTCCTGTTTTGTAGAAGAAAATACTGGCACCATCTTTCAAACCATCTTTGTAAACACAATATCTTTTTTTGTTACCGTTTTCGTAAAACCAAATCCATTCACCATCGCGCAAACCATTTTTAATGCTTCCACCCATTCCTAATTTACCGCTTGGGAAAGTTGTAACACATTGACCGGTATAAGGAGTTTTAGAACCTTGTTCGTAAAAAAGGCCATCTTTTTCTTCCAGATCATCGTATTTAATCTTTTGCTGACTAAATGCTGAAAACTGTAAAAATATAAATGTTATAAAGAGAAACTTATACATATTTCAAAATTATTTTTCTGGTTTTTATACGCTAATATATAAAACTTGTTGCACTACTGTTTAAGATTGTCATTATCAACACTATTGTCGCCTAAAAGAAAATTATTTGATTGTTTAGAATTTCTAATACTCCAATTAAGCTCATAACCAATTAGCAAAACTAAAGCATTAAAATATAACCATATTAGAAGAACAATTAACGTACCTATACTACCATAAATTTTATTATATTGTCCGAAATGATTTACATAATATGAAAAACCAAGAGAAATAATCATACATAAAATTGTAGCAAGAGATGAACCTGCAGAAATAAATCTGAATTTAGATTTTCTTGCAGGCGCTAAATAATAAAGCAACGAAATTGCAAAAAAGAAAGCAAGAATAACAATTAGCCATTTGCCAAAAACGATTAAATAATAAATAATATTTTCTTTAATTATTTCGTGAGAAATTAAATAACCAAAAGCTTTTTGGCTAAAAACCAATAAACCAATTGCCAAAGTTAATAGAACTGAAAGTAAGATTACCAAAATTAGTGAAATACCACGACATTGTAGCCAATTTCTGCTTTCCGTAACAAATTGCGAAGCATTAAAAGCAGCAATCAAGGCATTTATTCCATTTGTTGAAAAATAAAGTGCAGTAATAAATCCAAAAGAGAGTAAGCCGGTACGCTTATTCATAACAGTGTCAAGAATAGTGCTCCGGATTGAGAGGTATGCGTTAGTGGGCATAACATCTTGTAGAATTCGTAAAAGCTCTTGTGGCAAATTGTCAATAGGAATATATGCAAGTAATGAAAAGAAAAATATAAGTGCAGGGAAAATTGCTAAAAATAAGTTGTATGCAATTGAAGATGCTCTAACTGTTAATGCTCCTTTATTTAAGCTTTGTAAAAAGAATCTGCCAACAGAATACAGTGGTTGTTTATCAAAACCAGGAAGAGTAAAGCTTTTAACTTTATTAACTATAGTTAAAGGCACAGAAGATTTAATATTTTGCAAGATGTTTTTAAGCTGCATTTTATTTAATTGCTTTTAAGCTTAAATCAAGACTTTTTATGTGATGTGTTAAAGCGCCAACACTTATAAAATCTACTCCGCTTTCACCATACTCTCTTAAATTGTCTATAGTAATTCCGCCACTCGATTCTGTTTCAAATTTCCCATTTATTAATTCAACTGCAAATTTTGTGTCTTCTATCGAAAAATTGTCAAGCATAATCCTGTCAATTTTGCCATAACTTAATATTTCTTTAACATCAGTTATAGATCTTGCTTCTATTTCAATTTTAAGATTTTTATTTTTTAATTTAAGATATTCATTAACACGTTCAATTGCTTTTATATTTCCGCCAGCAAAATCAATATGATTATCTTTAATTAAAATCATATCATACAAGCCAACTCTGTGATTAACTCCTCCTCCAATTCTGACTGCTTCTTTTTCAAAAAATCTAAAACCAGGAGTAGTTTTACGAGTGTCAAGTATCTTGGTTTTTAATCCTTTAAGCTCGTTAACGTATTTGTTTGTTTGAGTTGCAATACCACTCATTCTTTGCATTACATTTAAAATAAGCCGCTCTGCTTGAAGTAAAAGTGATGAGTTGCCTTCAACATAAAAAGCTATTTCACCAGAATGGCAATAATCGCCATCTTTTTTAAAAATCTCAAATTTAAAATCTGTATCAAATTGCTTGAAAATTAATTGTGCGATATCAATTCCCGCAATTATACCCGATTCTTTAATAAGTAATTTTGCTTTACCAGTTTGATTAGTTGGAATACAAGCTTGTGAAGTATGATCTCCGTCGCCAATATCTTCTAAAATTGCATTTTTAATAAACGCATTAAGCCATAACTCATTCATTACCACTCTCGATACGAAGTTGTTGAATAACCTGTGTAACGCCCTGAAGTTTAAGAAATAATGAAACTCTATAAGTCCCGGTGGATGTAACTAAATTTCCAATTACATATTTTGAACCTTCTTTTCCACCCTGATGCATAACAGTGAAATTAGATGGAATGTTTTTACCAAAGAATTCTTTTAAAATAATTTCAGCCTGAGTTTTGCTGTAAATATCTTGCTTCTCAATTATTGTAAGATCGATATTAGAATTAAAATATTTAGCAAGTTCTTTTGCATTTCCTGATTTAAGGGCACTTACAACGCCATCAGGAAGGTCGCCAGCAAATACATTTTGAAAATTACCAAAGAAGATTGCTAAGCTGATAATTACCGAAATAAAATGTAATTTTTTCATCTGTTTTTTTTATTTGCTATTTCAAATGGCAATTATTCCAAGTTAATAGTTTTTTATTTTTATTGAACCATAGAGAATCATTTCATTAATTGCTTATGGCTATTTCATTTTATTCATTTATTTTGTGAGAAATATGTGACTTCAAAAATTAAACCATAACTATTCATTTAAGTGGTATAAAAATTAAAATTCACTCTGCAAGTTAAAAAAAATAAAATAAAAATGGATTCTATATGAAGATTGTGTTATTAGTATTTGGGAAAACCGATGAAGCTTTTGTGAATGAGGGAATAAGCCATTTTAAAAAACGATTAAAATCTTTTTTTCAATTTGAAATAGAAATTATAACAGAACCAAAGTTACATGGTAAGTTAGACATTAAGAGGCAGATGGGTGATGAAGCTAAATTGTTTGAGTTAAAAATAAAAGATACTGACGAAGTTATATTATTAGATGAAAATGGAACTCATTATTCTTCAGAAAGTTTTGCTGGTAAAATGGAAGTAATGATGAATACCGGAAAAAAAAGAATAGTATTTATTGCAGGGGGAGCCTATGGATTTTCGCCAGAAATTAAAAAAAAATATACTAATAAAATATCGTTGTCAAAAATGACGTTTACACACCAAATGGTAAGATTGATTTTTATAGAGCAGTTATATAGATCCGCAACTATTTTAAAAGGTTTGCCGTATCATCATAAATAAATCAATTCTTGTTATCTTTGATTTGATGAGAAAGATTCCTTTTAAATTCTGGTTAATAGTTTTTTTTATTTCGCTAGCAGCTGGAATAGCTGGTGAATACCTTATTTCTCATACTTATCTCGAGAATATTGATGTTAAGGCTTTTTCAGAAAAACTTCAAACTCAAAGAAGTGATTTGAAAATTCAAATAGAAGAATTTTCAAAAAAAATTAAAGAAAAGGGGATAGATAAATTTTTACCTGAAGCTTTTGGCGAGTATTCAAAAAAACTTGCTAATTCAGGTTTGTATTTATATGTTTATAAAAATCAGAAGTTAGTTTTTTGGAGTGATAATTCTTTTATTATTGAAGATTGGCAATTCTTGGGGGATACGCTTCAACCTGTAGCATTTGTAAATAATGCATGGGTGGTAACAGAACAAAAAACAATAAATGAAATTAAACTGGTTGGTTTTGTATTAATTAAAAATGATTTTCCTGTAGAAAACAAGTTTTTAAAAGATAATTTTAATCCAATTTTAAATGTTACCGGAGATTTTAATGTTTCTGTAGCACCACAACGTTCGGGCTTTCAAATTAAAGATGATAAAGGAAATTTTCTATTCTCATTAATGCCTAAAGGAGGATTTCATTTAACAGAATCGCATGGTTGGCTTCCGTCATTATTCTATTTACTGACTTTTATTTGTTTATTGTTTGGTATAGCAAAATGGATAAGATTGATTTCGTTAAGGAATAAAAATTTAATGATATTAATTATTTCCATAATGTTATTGTCATTACGAGCAATCATGATGTTTTTTAAGTTTCCTCATGTGTTGTACTCATTGGAGTTTTTCGGGCCTGGTGCTTATGCATCTTCAGCTATTTTACCCTCACTAGGAGATGTTTTTCTAGATGCTATAATACTTTTTTATTTAGTATTACTTTTTTATAGAGAATTTACAACTTTAACTTTTTCGAGATATGCATCAAAACCTAAAATATATTTAATATTATGGATAGGGGCAAGTGTTATTTCTTCTTATTTTATTGTTTTAATTGCAAGAAGTTTAATACTTGATTCAAATATTTCGTTTCTTATTTATAATATATTAGATATTGATATTAATAGTATAACAGCTTTTGCAATTTTAACTTTACTTTTTGCTTCACAGTTTTTTATTTTCGATAAAACAATAATAATTTTAAGAAGATGGTTTTCCTATAAGGAAGTCGTTGCGTGGTTCGTAATACCAGAATTATTGGTGTTTATTATAACTTTTTTTGTTCAGGAGTATAAAGAATTGTATTCTTTGTTATTTGTAATAATAGGTTTTTCTGTACTTGCATTTTTTAGATTTTCAACTAAGAATTTTGGGTTTTACAAGTATGTTTTATTGTTATTTCTTACAGCAATTTATTTTACGGCATTCACATTGCATTATAATAATATAAAATCACTTAATGTTAGAAAAGTTGTTGCAATCGGACTTTCAAATGAGCGCGATTTGGTTGCTGAAATGTTGCTTGACGATTTGCAAAAGAAAATAATTGAAGACCAAACAATATCTGACCTGGCAAGAAAACCACTTGATAAAAGAGTTCAAATTTTTCAATATTTACGGAATAATTATTTTTATGGATTTTGGACAAAATATGATATTCAAACTACTGTTTGTACTTCATACGATAATTTAAAAATTGAACAAACTGGTGAGTTTTATGGTTGTTTTGACTATTTCGATAAAATTGTAAACGAACAAGGTGTGAAAATTCCAGGTACTAATTTCTATTTTGTTGATAATGAAAAAGGCAGAATCAGTTATTTAGGAATTCTTACTTTTAAGCCCAAGGGATCAGATTCACTAATTACCCGGTTATTTGTTGAATTAGATTCTAGATTATTAAATCAGGAATTAGGATACCCAGAATTGCTTTTAGATAAAAAAGTTAGTGATGCAAATATTGCAAAAAAATATAGTTACGCTAAATATAGGAATGGAAAACTTTTAACTAAAAATGGGGATTTTGAATATAGATTTTCTTTAAATGTGTATAATATTCCTAATCAAGAATTTTATGTTAAAAATCGTGATGGATATGAGCATTTGTTTTATAAATCGGATAAGAATAATACCATTGTTTTAAGTATACCAGCTCCAACCTTATACGATGTTGTAATTGCCTTTTCGTATACAATAGTATTGTTTTTTATTTTGTTTTTTATTTTTGTTTTAATAAGAAATGCAAATAAGTTCAGTCTTAAGTTTTCTTTAAATATTCGCTCTCGTATTTTAGCTTCTTTCATATCTGTGTTAATGTTGTCGTTTATATTGATTGGCAGCGGAACAGTTTACTATATTATTTCAAAGTATGAAAAAAAGAACTTTGAAAATATTTCTGAAAAAATGCAATCTGTATTAGTAGAATTAAATAATAATATTGGTAAAGAAGATAAATTACTTCCCGAACAGAAAGAATTTATTACTTCATTACTAATTAAATTTTCTAATGTGTTTTATTCTGATATTAATTTATATGATAGTAATGGTAAGTTATATGCTACATCAAGGCCGGAAGTCTTTAACAAAGGGTTTGTAGGAAATTTAATGAATCCTGAAGCCTATTATAACATAACTTACCAATATAAACCTGAAGTAGTTTTAGAGGAACACATTGGTGAATTAAAGTATTTATCTGCTTATGTGCCCTATTATAATGCCAATGGTAAGGTAATAGCATATCTTAACTTGCCATATTTTACAAGGCAGAATAATCTTACACGTGAAGTTTCATCATTCGCAATTACGCTTGTAAATATTTATTTGATTTTGATTTTGCTAGCAATGTCGATAACCTTTTTTATAACAAATGGTTTAACTCGTCCGTTACTTATGTTACAGCGTAAATTTAGGGAAATAGAGTTAGGAAAAAAGAATGAGCCAATAGTATATGAACGAATGGACGAAATTGGTTCACTTGTTAGTGAGTATAATAGAATGTTAGAAGAACTGTCAAGTTCAGCAGAAATATTGGCAAAATCGGAAAGAGAAATTGCGTGGCGTGAAATGGCAAAACAAATTGCACATGAAATCAAGAATCCTCTTACTCCAATGAAGCTTAGTGTTCAACATTTGCTTCGGTCATATAACGATAAAACACCTGGATGGGAGAGCTTGGTCGAAAAAATGGGAAAAACATTGATTGAGCAAATAGATGCACTTTCAACAATTGCTTCAGAGTTTTCATTGTTTGCTCGACTTCCATCGCCTGTAATTGAACGAATTAATTTGGTAGAAAAAGCTCAGAGTATTGTTGAGCTTTATAAGCAAAGCGATAATGTTAATATTGTTTTTGAGAACCATAACATTGATGAAATATATGTTAATGCTGATAAAGAACAAATATTACGAGTACTAACTAATCTTGTAAAAAATGCAATACAAGCAATTCCAAGTGGCAAAGAAGGATTGGTAAAAGTTGAGACATTAAATTATTCTTCATTGGCAATTGTTAAGATTTCAGATAATGGTACTGGAATTACTGATGAGGTGCAGAAAAAACTATTTAATCCAAATTTCACTACAAAATCAAGTGGAATGGGTTTAGGATTAGCGATGGTTAAAAATATGGTCGAAGGAATGGGTGGGAAAATACAATATGTTACAAAAGCAGGAGAAGGAACAACCTTCTTTGTCGAATTACCTTGTGTTGACTAAATTATATTTATATGAAAATAATTAAAATTAAAGAAGCCAAATCATCAAATTCTGCAGCATTAGAATTATTCGAAAAACAGGATTTAAAGGAAGGAACAGTAATTTGGGTAGAAAACCAAACAAATGGCAGAGGACAAAATACTAATGTCTGGGAAAGTGAGCCGGGGCAGAATTTAACAATCTCTATAGTTCTAAGACCTTTATTTTTAAAACCCGAAAATCAGGCATATTTATCAAAAATTGTCTCCCTTGGGTTAGCTGACTATGTTGGGTTGTTTTGTTCAGAAGTTTCTGTTAAATGGTTTAATGATATTTTTATAAGAGATAAAAAAGTAGCGGGAATTTTAATTGAGAATACTTGGTTGGGGCAAAAATTTAATGCTTCAATTATTGGAATAGGTTTAAATTTAAATCAAGAAAAATTTTCAGGTAGTTTACCAAATGCTGTATCATTAAAAATGATGACTGAAGTTCCTTTTGTTTTAGAGGAGAGTTTAAAGTTACTTCATGGTTTAATCATGACCAGATATGAGCAATTAAAAGAATCTGATTTCAAAAAAATAGATGAAAGTTATAATTCACTTTTGTATCGTAGTGGTAAAGAATGTTCCTTTGTTAAGGATGGTGAAATATTTAAAGCTATAATTATAAAAGTTGAAGCAAACGGACATCTTCAGTTAAAACATAACGATGGTAGAGTAGGGTGTTATGGAATGCATGAGATAAAGATGATATAAGTAAAGATAAGATAATAAATAATTACTGTAAAGGCACTCTTGCCATTTGTTGTATATTTGAAAATTTTTTATTTGAATAAGTTAGAAACAAACACTTAAATAAACAAATGACTAAATTAATTGGACTATTTTTTTTCTATAGTCTTTCCTTAAATGCAATTTCGCAAATTGACACAAATATTGTGGTTCAATTGAATAAAACTTTAAAGAACTCCTTATATAAAACTACAATCGAAATAAGTGACAAAGGAGTTGTAAGTAGAAAAGACAATAATGGTAATACTTTTGTTTTTAGCTTAAATGAAGTTGCAAATATCAAGTATGTTCAAGATGGTTTTCATAATATTATGATTACCCTAAAAAAAGGAAAAAAAATAGTGGGATTTGTAGAAGGAAAAAATGTCGAATCTAATTTGAATGTAATTGCATTTAGTATTAAAGCTAATTGCGATAAGGCAATTGAAATTTTTAATAATTTAATTAAAAAATAATATTAATCTTAAAGATAAAATAACTTAAGTTGCAAACACCTTATGCCAGAAAACCTATAGTTATGAGCAATTTGATAAACTTTATTAAGTTCATTTTCTTTAGCGCCTTTACCACAACTGCAAGAATCTCGAGGCTTCGGGAGCCCGCCAAATCCAACATTAAACCGTTAGTCATATATTGTGTAAAAAGACCTTTAATGTACTTGTTTACAGCATTTCTCAGTCTTTTAATTTCTTCTTATTCCATTGGACAAAATGACTCTACAAAAAATAAAATTTATTTCTGGACATCGGCTGGGACTTGTTTGACATATACCAATAAGTTTAATAATTTAATGGGCTATAGATTTGCAATAAATGCAAGTATTAATCAAAAATATTTTATCGCCTTACATTACCAGTTAAATTATTCTTTAAATAGCGTGCTTTCTAATCCAAAATCTAATATAGTAACTGATTTAAATAATGGATCTTTATTATTTGGGCTCGGAAAATATAAATGTAAATCGTTAACTTTTGTTGCATCAACAGGCATTAGCTATGGCAAAGTAAAATTCAGAGGTGAATTTCAGCAGTATAAAACTAGTGGTGGTCCTTTAACATATTACATTAATCAATTTAAAGAAGACAATTATAATTATGTAGGTTTACCCATTAATTTTAAGATTATATTTACTTCTCCAATTATAGGACTAAGCATAGACTTATATGCAAACATTCATAAGCATTTTGACTATGGTTTAATTTTGAGTGCTAATTTTGGTAGGATTCGAGATCAGATAATTCAATGAGTAACGATTTGCCTGACAATTATAACAACGTACAATCATATTAACGATTTGACACTTCTTGCGGTTAAATGTCAAGCTTTCCCAAGTGTTAAATGTTATAGGTGCTAATTATTCTGAATTTTGTTAAATGCTATACTCTCCATCATTAAATAAAGTATCACCGTTTAGTTATTTGTTTAACAGAAAAAAATCACTATTTTTAAGTTTACAAAGAAAAAAAGATGAGCAATATAAAACTTTTTGAAAGCAAACAAGTTCGAAGTCATTGGGACGAAAAAGAGGAGCAATGGTATTTTTCTATAATAGATGTAGTCGAAATATTAACTAATAGTTCAAATCCTAGGGACTATTGGTTTAAGATGAAAATAAGAGTTAAGACTGATGATGGTTTTGAACTGTCGACAATTTGTCGACAGTTCAAACTAAAAGCAACGGATGGAAAAATGAGAGAAACAGATTTGGCAAATACACAAACCTTATTACGCATTATCCAATCTATACCATCACCAAAAGCAGAACCATTCAAACAATGGTTAGCAAAAGTAGGATATGAACGTATGCAGGAAATTTCTGATCCTGGTCAAAGTATAGATAGAGCAAGAGAAAATTGGCAAAAAATAGGTAGAAGCGAAAAGTGGATTCAGCAAAGAATGACTGGGCAGGAAACACGAAATAAATTAACAGATTACTGGAAAGAAAGTGGAGTTGAAAAACCAGATGAATTTGCATTGTTAACAAATATCATACATCAAGAATGGACAGGATTAACCGTAAAGAAACATAAAGATTTAAAAGGCTTAAAAACACAAAATCTATGTGATCATATGAGCGAAGCTGAATTAATTTTTACAGCACTAGCCGAATTGTCCACTCGTCAAATAGCCGAAACAGAAGAATCACAAGGATTATTAGAAAATGCAAAAGCAGGTAAAAAAGGGGGCAAAATAGCTAAAGATACTAGGTTAAAACTTGAAGAACTAACAGGAAAAAAAATAGTTACTGATGAAAACTTTTTACCTCCTTCAAAGGAAAAAAGTAAATTAAAATAAGTAAGAAATTATTCTGAACTTTGTTGTCTTCTATACTCTGCACAAATAATTGCTGTTGCAGTTGCAACATTAAGCGATTCGCTAGTTGGAGAATCGGATTGAAAAGGGGGAATGTATAGTTGCTTCGTTAGCGTTTTTAATACTTCTTTCGAAATTCCATTACCTTCACTGCCCATAACAATGATCCCATTATTCGTGAGTTTTTGTTTGTAAATGTTTTCGCCATTTAAAGTTGTTCCGTAAACTGGTAAATTAGTTTCTGATTGTATTTTGTTAAAAAATTCTGGAAGTGAATGATAATGTACATTAACTCTTGCAAAAGCACCCATAGTTGCCTGAATAACTTTTGGGCTATATATATCAGCAGTTGCAGGGCTTGCAATAATATTTTTAATTCCAAACCAATCTGCAATACGAATTATAGTGCCTAAATTTCCAGGGTCTTGAACATCATCAAGTGCAAGAGATAAAGAGTTTCTTAATTCATCAAAATGTAGTTTTTTTTCAGGTAGATTACAAACTGCAAGAACCTGCTGTGGTGTTTTTTGAAAAGAAATTTGCTGAAGTTCTTTTTCTGTTACTTCAAATACTTGGGTTTTTGGAAGTTTTTTATTTTCGTTAAGCCAGTCTTTAACCGCAATTAAATATTTTATTTTAATATCCGATTTAATAATTTCTCCAACTATTTTATGGCCTTCTGCTACAAACAGATTATTTTCAATTCTGTACTTTTTCTGATCGAGCGAACGAATTAGTTTTATAATAGCTTTTGAAAGCATAAAGAATTATTTATTTGTCGAAATTAAGAAAAAAATGCATGTTTTTACTAATGATTTGATAAATTTGATAAAGATTTGAA
>CAIQJL010000329.1 GCA_903872185.1 uncultured Bacteroidota bacterium
ACTAATAGCAGAACAGAATGTTAAATACCTATCTGAAATTATTACAGAAGAAACTCCATTAATTGGAATCGAACCATCTGCAATTCTTGCATTCAGAGATGAATATCCTGAAATAGTTGAAAAATCATTAGTCGAAAAATCCAAAGCATTATCTAAAAATACTTTAATGATTGACGAGTTTATTGCTTCTGAATTTGCAAAAGGAAATATAAAATCAGAATCTTTCAATTCTGAATCTGCAGAAATTAAATTACATGGACATTGTCAGCAAAAATCAATTGCTTCAACTGCTCCCACTTTAAAAATGCTTACTATCCCAACGAATTACAAAGCCATTGAAATTCCATCTGGCTGTTGTGGAATGGCTGGTTCATTTGGTTACGAAAAAGAACATTACGAACTATCAATGCAAATTGGCGAATTAGTATTATTTCCTGAAATTAGGAAAACCGATGCTAAAACAATAATAGCTGCTACAGGAACGAGTTGTCGTTGCCAAATTGAAGATGGAACAGGAAGAAAAGCATTACATCCTGTTGAGATATTGTGGGAAGCTGTTGTTTAAATAATTTTTAATCTGTTTTCATTACAAATACTTCATAGTAATATTTGTGGTTAATGATTTTTTATTTAATCTAAATTTTGAATCATCATATTCAGGTGGCCCAAAAAAACCTTTAGCATTATTAGAAACTCCTACTCCTTCTTTAGGCATTCCCATAAAGTTTTTGTCAAGTATACCATTGTCATTTTCATCGTGAATAACTGATATTGCGTATTCGCCATCAGCAATAACTTTTAATACAATGGTTGATTTGCTATTTACAATTTTACTTTTGGAAGTATTCAATGCTTTATCAGCTTCTGTTGGAAAGCCTTTTTCGTTGTTATATAGATAAAGTATACATTTTCCTTTGTCTGATTTTAAACCGCTGATATTTATTGTAATTTCCTTATTTTGTGAATAAGCAATAACAGATATTACACATAATAAAGAGGCAATTATTTTACTTTTCATTTTTACTGTTTTGATTGTATTTATTCAAACATGAATCATTTTATTTCATTTATATTAGCCTTATTTATTTATGAGTATAGAACTATTTTTTAAAATTATTATAACCATAACAATGATTACCGGACATAAATAAAAATTTTAATCTATTTTTTTTCTTGATAAACTTAACAGTTTGATTAGTAACTCTATTTAAACTAAAAAAAAAATACAATCCACTGCTAACTAGAACTATCGTTTAATGTACCTATTAAAACTAGTTTACCAGTTATGAATCAAATATAATTAGTAAGTTTTTTATCTTCAAGCATTTTAATAATTCTATCTAATTTATCAACTTCAATAGTATTCAATTTAATAGTCAAAGCATCTATTTCTAACTTTGCATCAACATTTGTTTGATAATCAGCCATTGCATGAGCTCTGTCTCTATCATTTTGCCTGTTCTGAGCCATCATAATAATTGGTGCAGCATATGCAGCTTGCGTAGAAAAAACAAGATTTAGTAAAATAAAAGGATAAACATCCCAATGATGTGTGAATGCTAATAAATTTAAACCCATCCATAAAATAACTAATATTGTTTGAACAATAATAAATTTCCATGAACCCATTCCACTGGCAACCACATCAGCTAAACGACTTCCAAAACTTAATGTCTCAACATGTTTATCGTGCCAATTTTTTTTATTACTCATATAAAATTGATTTTATATATTTTATTTTTTTCTTACTGTTTTTCTTGCCACCTGGAATTCTTCCATATTTTTTGTTCATCTTTTGTTAAAAATGACCATGCAACAATACGGCTAGTTTTATTCCCCTGCCCCATTGGGATAGTCTCTACTTCTGTTGCTTCAAGATGATTAAGTAAATCGTAAAAACCTTTTAAATGAGACTGTTTTGCAACCAAAGTCGTATACCAAAAACAATTTTTCGAAAACTTTTTGCTTTCGCGAATCATATTGCCTACGAATCGCTCCTCTCCGCCTTTATAACAAAGTTCATTAAACTGACCACCAAAATTTCTTACTGGCTCTATTATTTCTTGTTTATTTAAATTAGATAATTTCCTAAGAGTTCCGGTTTGCGCTTCTTTAATGGTTGGATGAAAAGGTGGGTTGCAAATAGTAAAATCTATAATTTCATCTTTTGAAATTACATTGTAAAAAAAATCTTTTGGATTATTCTGTATTCTGCATTCAACATTTCCTTTTAAAGTATCGTTTACAGAAATAATTTTATTTGCATTAGCAATTGAAATGGGATCTATATCTGAACCAATAAACAACCAACCGTATTCATTGACGCCAATAATGGGATAAATACAGTTTGCTCCAACTCCAACATCCATGCATTTTACTTTTTCGCCAACTGGAATTTTTCCATAATTACTTCTGCATAACAAATCTGCCATATAATGTATATAGTCTGCTCTACCTGGAATTGGCGGACATAAATAACCTTCCGGAATGTCCCAGCTTTCAATTCCATAATGATATTTCAAAATTGCTTTATTTAGAACTTTTACTGCTTCTGGATTTGCAAAATCAATTGATTCGTCATTATACAAATTCAACTTAACAAATGACACTAATTCTGGGCAACAAGCTTTAAGTTCTTTAAAATTATAACGCTCACGATTTTTATTTCGTGGGTGCAATTTTGGTTTTACGGTTGGTAATTCTTTCTTTTTTTGCTGCATTTTAATATTCTAAAGATCTAATTATTACATCTCACAAAGGTATAATTATCTGGATTAATTGTTACCTGATTGGGTTGTATTTCTGGGGCCAAAGTAATCCAAAATCTGTCATTAATATTTTCATCTCTTGAAATTTTAACAATATTCAGTGCTTTAGCATCTTCAATCGCTGCAATCTCATCATTACTTTCCATAGAAGACGTTGGTCTCAAATAAAACAGTGCTAAATTAATATCTAATTGTTTAAATCCAGCAACAAAAAACGATTCAATATTATCTTCAGATTCTCTAAGCATATAAACACTTTCATTTTTCCCATATTTAGAAAACTGATAAGTATTAGGTCCTCCATTCTGACAATTTTCCATAATAACTGTTTTCCCATCTATTTCGGATAAAAAAGTGAATTTTTTAGGAAAATCTTGAAATAATTTGAATGTATCCAGCATGGGAGTATTTAGTAAATAGGTGCAGTCTAATTTTGCATTATCCCATTTCCAAACCTTTTCATAATTAAGCATCACAAGATTTTCATCATTACAATTACCAGATGATGAAATATTTTCATGTCTTGATACAGTTATTTTTTGAGCTTTGTTATTAACTATCAATTCCTCTTTTACTCCTATAAAATTTTCGCAAATACCTGATTCAAAATCGCTGCGAGCAACGACATTTGTTTTTCTTAAATCAGATTTCCCATTAAACAATATCAATTCTGATGAGCTTATTACATTTGTTTTTATATTGTTTTCATAAGTTAAAATATAATCTGGCGAACCATCATTTGTAAAATCAATTGATTGCTTTAAATTTCCTACTAATAAATTACATGAAATATTCTGCTTATTTAAAAAGAAAATTATTTCTTCATATGTAGCTTGTAAATCCTGCGTTTTAGCTAATTTTTCAGTTGGATTTATTACAATACAATATTGGTATTTATACTCCCCTATTTTTTCACTAAAATTTACTGCAAAAAAATCTGAATTTGATATTACAATATTAGAATTGATTTGATAATCTTTAAATTCTTTGTTTATTTCTTTTCGAGCTTGAGTGTAACTTTCAATAAAATTATGGGGATTTGAGATGTTTAATCCTTGTGCACTATTTTCGTTATTATCTGAAAAGTTGTTACAAGAAGTTAATCCAATTAAAATAAAAAATAAAA
>CAIQJL010000330.1 GCA_903872185.1 uncultured Bacteroidota bacterium
ACAAAACCAAAGTTAATGGTAATATGATTATGCAGGAAACTAAATAAGCAAAAACAATGTGTGAATTACTAATTAATGGGATAAAAAGAAGTGCCATAATTGGTGCGCTTACCACTAGTAGCTTTAGACATATTCCACCATATGCTTTTAAATAATTAAGTTCCCTTAATGAATAATACAATGACATAAAACAGACAATAAGGTAAGTAATAATTGAGACAAATGAAAATGCAACAAGAGAAATGCCTACTGTTTTATAAACACCAAATATGTATACAACACAAACCAAAACTCCAACGATTGTACTCAAACTTACAAATCTTGTAGATTTAAGAAGATTCAAAATAAAAATCGGATAATTTCTCCATCTAAGTACAACAGCTCCAACAGCAAAAGGTGCAACAATTTGCATTGCGGGCATATACTTTGGAAAAAAAAAGAATACTGCAATTGACAAAAAGAAGATTATTGCTAGCGAAATAAATATCGTAAGTAGATTATCCCTTAAAATATAATTTAATACATTATTCGTAATTTTTTCTTTATCACTTCTGCATTTACTTAATAAATTTTGAGTTTCAACATCTGTTATTGAACCTGCATAATTATTTATTAGACCTGCTATCATCGCGCCAAATGCATAATAACCAAAATCATTCGAATTATCTGGGAATATTTTTTTAAGTATTAAAATATCAATTGTTATTGCCATTTGCGTTAATATAGAGCTGAAAAGTAAAGTCAATCCATACTTTGCATTTTCAATGATAAATTCTTTTCCAAATGCAACTCTTTTTAAATTTAAAAACCATTTACGGCCTATTATAATACTTACAAAAGATGAGATTAAACCCCCAATTATATAACCCCACAAACCAAATAGATATCCAAACAGTAGAAAAGTACCTAAACCTACAATTTGAGAAATAACATCATTTTTTGCATAAAAACTAAACTCATGTCTTACTCTGTAAGACATGTTTATATAAGCTATAAAAACACTTTGTGCACCAATAAAAGAAACAACTAATATTGTCTGCAAGGATGCCTGATTCCATAAAAATATCAAAATAAAAAGTACCGATAAAAAAAATCCAGCAATTACGTTTACAAATGTGTAATACTGAATTTTATTGCATAAATCAGACTCATGATTGGAGGCTGCAACTGGATATGTCATCCCCATCATACTAACTGCACCAAAATGAAAATAATTTGTATATGAAATAATTACAAAAACATACCTGTAAATTCCAAATGCTGCAGGAGTTAAAATTGGCAGAATTAAAAAGGACTTTGCAAAACTAATTATCTGTGCAATTATTTTGCGAATAAAAATTGCCTGAATACTGTTATCCTTCTTCAATGTTTTGTAAAATAGAGTTAAAAACAACTGAAGCTAATATTTTTTTTCCTTCATAATTTGGATGTACTCCATCATACAAATGTTTTTCTGCATATGGCATCATATTATCAAATAGGTTAACATATACAGCATCTGTTTCAATACAAATATTTTTTAAAATATTATTATAAATCAAAATATTTGAAGAAAAACCAATAAAGATATTTTCTTTAATGTAATTTGTAGGTAGAATATTTAATACAAGTATTTTATTGTTATGACCTTTATTTAAAAAATTAACTGCCTCTAAAAATGCACTTCTAAATTTTTTAGGAGGTACTAATAATCGATGACCAAAATATCTAAAAAACCATGGCTTATGCAATCGATTTAGTATTAATATAATCCATTTACGTATAAATTTTGGTCGTATTAAACTAACAAAAATTCGAAATGTGTTATTAAGAACCCTAGGGGCACAATCAACAATTCCCACTTGAATAACAAAAATAGCATTATTAATTATAGGGTTTTGGATTATATCATTCTTTAATAAAACTGCTGTTCTGCCCGTTATTGCTTCATAAGAAAATTTAATCTCAGGATATTCTATTTTTAGTTTATTATGAACTAACTCTAGATAACTGATTTTTGCTTCATTTACGGGTATATTATGGGTCTCGTTTAACCCAAGAGAATCAGTGTAACAAATAATTTGCCTCAAAATAAATCAAAATGACTAAAAGCTTTTTCAAGCTTAATTATACCTATTTCTTCAGATAATTGGGAATCAAATGTACTAATTGCGTTTAAACCAATTTCATTTCTAAGATCAATTGAATTTATAGCCTTAATGAGAATTTTTCCTAATTCATAACCGTTTTCTGCAAGTAAGGCATTATAACCATTTATTATTTCGGGCATACCAAAAGCATTGGCTGAGTGGGCAACAACGCATTTTCCATAGCTAAATGCCTCAGCTATACGCGTTCTAAACCCATGCGGCATTGGTATTGTAACCAAAATAATATCTGCCATTGCATATTCGCCTTCTAAATCATCAACAAAACCAACTATTTTGCATTGTTTATACTGCTCAAGACTATTACGAATGGAGTCTGAAAAAGCCCCATGTCCAATGATCCTTATTTCATATTTTTTTTGAATTTCCTTAGCATTCATTACCAAATAAGGAAGAACTTTTTCAACTAAAAAAACAAATCCATGTTGACTAGCTGTTCCTTTAAAAGATCCAATAATTGAAATTGTAACAACATCTTTTAATGAGCCTTTAGAAAATCCTCTAATTGGGAGTGGATGAGGAATATAATATACATTTTTAAATCCTAAATAAATAAGCTTCTCTGCATGTTGATGAGCATGTTCAATAATAACATTTGACCGTGATAATGCCTGATATGCAAATTTAGGTTTTTTTCTATCAATAATTAAAGAGACCAATGCTAATAATGAATTAATTGGTCCTGAATGTGAAAACAATCCTTTCCACCGAAGCTTATAATATTCATCTATTAAATCAACTAGCGAAGCGGCAAGTTTAGTTTTATTATCAAAATAATTAAATAAAGCAACAGCCTCCCAGTCATATGCATATACCAAATCGAAACTATTTTTATTATAAAATGAAATTAACCCTGACACTTCATCTTTGCTAAAAAAGTAATCAGTATACTTTGGAAACAAAACTCTTTTTAGGGTTGAAAATTTAAGTAAAGGATAATGTTTTGGACTTAAAAGAGTTTTATCCTCAAATATTTTGCAATAATTTTCAAGATATTTTTTTTGAGATTCATACATTTCTTTGCTGCTTCTAACACAAATAGGAACAACCGTAACATTGTAGTTTAATCTTTTAAAACATTTTAACAAAGAGAATAACAAAACAGAATTTCCGTTACCAGTATAATAAGGAATATGACCACCACTTACTAAAAACAAAATCTTTTTCATTTTACACCTAAAATACTATTTTCTTGCAATTAATATATATGCCAGCCCATTCCATTTTTTTGCTCTCATATACGGAGGCTTATAAAAACTTTTTTGCAAAAAGTAACTAAATTTATAAGCATTTAATGTTACCAATTTTTCGAATTGTTTGTTTTGATTAACCCCCCAATAGGGGTTATATGAATTACAACTGCCAGTTAAATTATATTTTTTTATTAGATCTGTGTAATAGCTGGGACCGTAGGTATTTCTAACAATGGATTCCTCGTTTTTAGAAGCTTCAACAATAGACGTTTTTTTTGCTTTTTTGAAAAAATGAGCGATCAATGAAGCTGGACTAAATAACATTCTTGAAAGTAATGATTTTTTTGCAGAAACTTTTGGAAATATCGGCATAAAAACAATTCCACCTTTAGCCAATAATCTTGCTGTTTCGGCAATTACAGGCTCAACATCCTCAAAATGTTCGAGTAACCCTATGTTATATATACAATCAAACGAAGATGCCGGTAAATTTGTCTTTCTGGCATCGGCAAGCACTGTTTTAGGAAGTTGAAGATTGCAATTTGTAAAATTAACTTTGGCCAATTCTAATGCATTTTCAGATAAATCAACTAAAGTTATATCTGTATAACCATCATTACTAAGATACATTGAAGTAGTAGCTCTGCCTGATCCAAGTTCCAAAAAACGTTTTATGTCTCCCTTTTTTAGTAGTCCTTTTAAATCCTCGTAATAACATTTTTGCCAAAATTCTAAAATGTTTTTAGCCTTACCTTTTGTAAAAAGAATTGAATAATCATTAGAGGACTGCTTTTTACCCCATATTGAATTCCAACCTTTGTATGATCCATCCTTGTTTGATTCCATTATTTTATTTTGTTAAAATATTTACCACATTATCTGTGGAAAGTTTTTCGGAAAGGTAACATTCCATTTTTAATGCCGTCAATCTTTCATTGGAATGTAGTTCTGGGTTACTTAAATATTGTTGAATTGAATTTATAAGATCATTATAGTTATAAACAACGTTTACGCCATTTAAATTTACTAGTTTTTTCAAATGAGCAAAATCAATAAGTCTTCTTGCCGATTTCCAATAATTGTATTGGGTATCACCATCAAAAGAAGTAATAATTACTGGTTTTAGGTGCATAAGTGCATCTATAGAAACAGTAGATCCAGAATTAATAACAACAGCTGCACCATTAATAAGATTTGCCAAACGGAACATATCAGAATCTTTCATACTCCAGGCTAATTTGCTTATGTTAAGCTCAGGAAAATCTATTGCAACACTATCCAGTGTGTCAAGTCTCTTTAAACGTGAAATCCAACTCTCATCAGCCATACTTCCTATAACATTTTGTGGATGAGGCCTAATTATTAATTGAATATCACCAAATTTGTATTGTGTAATTTGTTGTGCAAGCCATTCTACAATATCAATTTCACCTGGCGCAAAATGAGGTGAACTCATGGCAAAGAAAAGATATGGTTTTTGAGGATCAAGTCTTAATGCATTTACAAATTTATGAAAATCGGGATTTCTACGCACTTCAATATGAAGGTCAAAATGAGGTACACCACATTCTGCAATATTTTCTTGCTTTATATTATAATATTCCTTCAATTCACTAGTCATAATAGGCCCCCAAGAAATGTATTTATCCGCTAATTCAGCAAAATGACCTTTACACGTAATATTATCCCAGCTAAGTAAATGTATCCAAGTTTCAACTTCAGAGTGTTGGTTTCCATAATGTAATAAAACAGCTTCCTTATAATCCACCGGGTAGGTTGCAATAAGTTTTTTTGGCTTGATCTGATCAATTAATTCTTTAGCTGTTAAAGAATAAAAATACTTTTTTTCATTTTTTTTAAAACACTTTCGTATTGATGGAAATATTTTAATTAGTTTATAAATAATCCAATAATAAACTGGCCTAAGCCGGCGAATCGGATTCTTTGATTTGTTATAACGAATAGCATGTATATGCTTTTCATAAAGTGCAATATTTTGCTCAATGTTTTCTAAAAAATATTTTCGTTTAAAAAGATAGTTTTCACTAAAGAATGTACCCTTTTCGTTAAATTCAAAAATCTTAATATTATTTGCATCAGCATATTTTTTTAATGAAGGGTCATTAGCATCTGGCGTAATTACACAAACCTCATTACCTGATTTAACAAGCTTTCCAAGTAAA
>CAIQJL010000331.1 GCA_903872185.1 uncultured Bacteroidota bacterium
GGTATTAGTGTAAAAAATAAAGAAATGAAAATTAACCGCAAAAATTACGAATTGTATTTTGTCGATTACCTCGACAATAATCTTTCGCGCGGTGATTTGCTCGAATTTATGGCTTTTTTGGCTGAGAATCCAGATCTTGAAGAAGAATTGAATTTGGTAAAAGAAATTAAACTTAAGCCAGACACAATTTCATTTAATGCTAAAAGCGAACTAAAAAAGACTACCAAAGAAGTTAAAATTACTAAAGAAAAGTTTGAAGAACTTTGTATTGGAAAAATTGAAAATACTTTAAACAATGAAGAAATAATTCTTCTTGAAACTCAAATTAAACTTCATCCAGAACTTGAAAAAGAATTTAAACTTTTTGAACTTACAATACTTAAATCTGATTTATCTATTCTATACTCCGAAAAGGAATCGCTAAAACACATTGAATTAACAACAGAACAAATAAATCAGCTTTGCATAAATAAAATTGAAAATAGGTTAAGCATTGTTGAAGAAAAACAATTTAACAAATTACAAAGTAATAGTGCTGAATTTAAAAAAGAATTCGAATTATTTAATAAAACTATTTTAAAGGCTGATACATCTCTAGTTTTCCCAAATAAATCTTCATTAAAAAGAAGAACCATTACACCTGCAAAAACACTTTTTACCAGAATAATTCCTGCTGCAGCTGCTGTTGCCTTAATAGTAATGATAGCATTTAATTCAGGATTTTTTGGAAAACAAACACATACTGGTAAAATGTTTGCAAATTCTCATAAACCAAATAATTTAACACTTCCAAAAAAACAAGAAATTATTATTGATAATTCAAATAATAAGCATTTTGCAATAACAAATAAGAAGCAAATAAAAACAAATAACACTATTAAGGCAATTCAATATCAAGACACTTTAACTTCAATTGCTCAAAATAATCCAATAGTTATACCTGACACAACACAAAACAAGCAAAATGCTATTGAAAAAACAAATTTAATTAATGCTACAAAAAACTATACTGCTTCTAATAATAACCCAAGCAAAGAAGATCTTAATAAACCAATGGAAGCAGTTTTTGCTAATTCAAAATATTCACATTTTCGCGATATGATTGAAAGTGTTCCTTATGCTTCTATAACTGCCAAAAACTCTGGATTAGCAAGTATTGGAGTTTGGGAAGTGGTTGAAGCTGGTAGTAAAGGATTGGAATATTTAACCGGCACACCGGTCTCAGTTGAAAATAAAACAGATAAGAAAAACCATACTAAACATTTCTCATTTAATATTGGCAAAATAGGTTTTTCAAGAACAACACATAAATAATATTACTCTTTATTATTTTTTAAATTAACATTATGAAATTTATTTTTACCATTTTACTTGTAAGCTTATCTTATAGCTATATTTTTGGGCAAGATAAAATTGAAATCACCGGACAAGTTAAAGATTTTCAAACAAAAGAAGTATTAGAATTTTGTAATATTTCAATATTAAACGCTAAAGACAGTTTAATAACAGGAACAGTAACAAATAACAAGGGATTCTTTTCTATTTCCTTGGATGGCGGATATTATCGTTTTATCTATAGTTTTATTGGTTACAGCAATGATACTTCAGAATTAGTAAGCGTTTCACAAAACAAATTTATTGGAATTATTAAATTAGAACCTAATGTAAATTCACTAAAAGAAGTTTCGGTAACTGAAAATTCAAGAGAGAACCAAATTGATAGAGATGTACAGGTAGTTACTGATAAAATGAAATCTGGAGCATCAAATACAAAAGAAGTTTTAGATAAAATGACTGGAGTAGATTATGACAGATATAATAATTCCATTAAAGTGGATAACGACAACAAAGTTATAATACTGGTTGATGGAATTGAAAAAGATCAGGAATATGTTAAAAACCTTTCGCCGGACCGACTTAAAAAAGTGGAAGTAATTCGTGACCCAGGTGGCAGATACGCACTAGAGGGATATTCTGCTGTTATTAACATTATACTTAAAAAAGATTATCGTGGAACAGAAATATTTTTAAGTGACAGATCAATGGCCGATCCTGATGCAATAAAAAAAGAATATATTCCTGTTCAAAATAATATCTCGGCTACGGTAAATTATGTATATAACAAAGTTAATATTTATGCAAAATTAAATAATAGCTACAATAATTTTAACTTAAACTCAACTGGTAAAAAAGAATATAATAATGGTTTAACAATAGAGCGAAATCCAGTTTCAGATGATGACATGAACACAAAAGTTAAACAATTATACAATTACTACACAATTGGTACAGACTATTATATTAACCCAAAACATACTATAAGCTTTGAAAGCATGCTTATGACACAACCTAAAACAAATAATACATCAGAAGAATTATATAATGTAACATATACAAAGAACGATAGCTTAATTGATATTTTTAATACAGAATCTAGAAACAAATCCAATAACTACAATTCTTATAATTCGCTTTTTTATGAAGGTAAATTTAATGAGAATAATGTTATTAATTCAAATTTCACTTTCTCCAATTACACTAATAACTACACAAACGAATATAAAGGCACATTTATATCTCCTAGAAACGAAGAAGGAAAAGATATTAAATACAGTTCAAAATTTTATGTAGAATACTTACATACATTTAAAAATAAAACAAGTATACAAATTGGATATGGAAATACCTCGGAAAATATGAACAGTAGTTTTACTGTTGATACCGCATCGAGTAAATTCAAATACACAGATTTCAGACACAAACTTTATTCATATTATTCATTTCAAATAAATAAAAAATTAAGTGTAAAATTAGGTGGTGCAAGTGAAACAAGCTCCCCAAATTCAAACGGACAAAAGAATTCATATTTAATTTTTCAACCTTATGTAGATATAAAATTCAATGCATCAAAAATGCTAAATATAAAAGCAAAATATAGAGCAAGCAGCAATTACCCTAACATTAGTCAAACTAACCCATATACTTATTTACTTGACATGGAAAGCATAAGAACTGGAAACCCAAAATTACGTCCAGAGGTAACCAATAAAATTTCATTACAAACAACAATCCTTCAAGGATTAATAACTATTGAGCCATATTATCATTTTTCAAATAATTATATTACAGAAATTGGAATATTAAGGCCTGATAATATTTTTGAATACAACTATAGTAATGCAGGATATTATAAAAACTATGGCGTTGAATCAAGTTTTACTATTCCATTCAGTAAAAGCCTAACTCTTCAATCAAGTTTCGATTTCTTTAATAGTAGTATTAATTATAGTAATAAAACAAATAATATAAATGACTGGTCAATGTCTAGTCAGTTTATATATCAAAATCAGAAACACAAAACTGTAACAGGAGTTCAATATCAGAATAACATGCGAAAATACATAACCGCACAAGGCTATAATAAAGGCGATAACGATTTCTGGATATTATTTGTTCAACAACCATTTTTTAAAGAAAAACTTAGTGTAATGTTATTATACTTTACTCCTATCACCTGGGGTGTTGACTTTAATCAGGGAAGTTATATTAAAACCGATACTTACACTGAGAACAAATGGAATAATATCGACTTATTGAAAAACATGCTTATGCTAGAAGTAAGTTATCGTTTTAATAAAGGTAAAACTATAAACAAAAAACAAAAAGAAGTTGAGAAGATTAACGAAAAAAGCTCAAAAGGTTTGTTCTAAAGAATAATTTTTAATCGTTATTATTTCATTATTAATGCAGAAAGCAAAATTGTTTTCTGCATTAATTTTATAATTAAACCCGTTTATTGAAGCTTTTTTGCCATTCATTGAAAAAAACTTTGATTTCACTGTAACTTTTCAAAACACCAATCCGTCATATGACAAAATTAAACACTAGAAAAATTTAAAATAAACGAATATGAAAAAGCTTACAGTAATTTTAGCAGCAATCTTTTTAGCAACATCACTTATTGCTCAAGAGAAAAAAGACACCACCACTTTTAGAATGGGTAAAAACACTATCATTATTATTTCGGATAAAGACGATTTAGTAAAAATTGAAAATAAAGATACTACAGAAACTTCTGATGAAGATGATAATGATTCATTAAAAAAAAGCAGATTTAATGGACATTGGGCTGGAGTTGATATTGGGTTAAATGGATTTTTAAATAGAGACAATTCATTCTCACTTAACAGTAGCGACCAGTTTCTAAATTTAAATCAGGCAAAATCATGGAGTTTAAGTATCAATTTTGCTGAATTTAATATTGGCTTATTTAAAAAATATGTGGGTATTGTTACAGGAGCAGGTCTACAATTTAACAATTATCGTTTCGATAAGAATATTACTCTAATTGGCGACTCAGCAAAACTAACATATAATACAGATACAGTTTTAAAATTTCGAAAAAATAAAATGGTTGTTGCTAACTTAAATATTCCTTTGTTACTAGAATTTCAGATTCCAGTAAACGAAGGTCACAACAACGTACATTTCGCAGCCGGAATTATTGGAGGTCTAAGAATTGGAACTCATACAAAACAAGTTTTCGACATAAATGGAAATGAGAATAAAGACAAACAACGCGAAGACTTTCATTTAATGCCAATAACCTATGCATTAACAGGACGCGTTGGCTACAATGGCATTAGTGTATTTGCGAACTATAATTTATCGTCCCTCCTCAAGAGTAATGAAGGCCCAGAAGTGTACCCATGGTCGGCAGGACTTTCTTTCTCTTTCTAATATACAAACACTTTTAACGAGAAGAGCCGTCGGTAGTAATATCGACGGTTTTTTTATTTCTATACCTAACAGATTTTGGTGACCTGTTAGAATATTCGACCCCCTTTTTTCTTTATTCATCGTAAAATTGTTAACACATAAAGATTAGAGCTTTCCATACTTTAAATCTGTCTATAAGTTTGACCAAATAAATTAAATCACTAAAAAAGTTACAATTATGGAAACAACAACTTATTTTTGTTCAAAACAAAAACGCATGAAAAAGATTATTATCGGGTTTATAGTTTTATCTGCTGGATTATTATTACTTGGATTTAATACCGGCATACTCGACCCTGCTTATAAACATTTAATATTCTCGTGGCCTATATTATTAATTGCACTTGGAATTGCAAATTTCTTTGATCGTTCATCATTTTGGGCAGGAGTTATTTTAACCTCAATTGGAACTTTCTTTTTTCTTCCTCGATTAATAGAATTCCATTTTAATTTTATTCATCTATTCTGGCCCTCTTTGCTTATTATGGTTGGTGTAGTAATGATTTTGAAACGTGTATTCTTTAAATCTTTTTCTCATCATCACGGACATATAAAATATGGAAGTAAAATAGAAGATGGTATAATTGACGAATCAAATATATTTGGGAGTAGTAACAGAATTATTCAGCCATGCAATTTTAAGGGTGGAAAAATTTCTAATGTATTTGCTGGTTCAAAAATTGATTTAACAAAAACTACTTTATCCGATCAGGAAAACTACCTTGATATTTCCTGTGTATTTGGAGGTGTTGAAATAATTGTTCCTTCAAACTGGAAAGTTCAGATTCAGGTATCATCAATAATGGGTGCTTTTTCAGATAAAAGATTTGTAAATAGTAATCAGATAATTGATAATAGCAAAACATTAATAATTAAAGGAAGCGTTGTTTTTGGCGGTGGAGAAATAAAGTCATTTAATTAATCGCAAATGAATCACCCTTTTTTTAAAAGTCTTCAACATTTATTAATATATGCAGGTGCATGGATAACGGTAACAGTTATTCATGCAGCTGTTTTATTGTTTTTTTATGATATCTCAATTACTTTTTCTTTAATTGATGCAATACTTTTCAATACATTATTTGCTCTTTTTGGGTTATCATTATGGTATATTGTTGCGCATTCACGCTTTAATAAATCGCCAATATTAAACGGATTTATTACACACATTACTTCCGTTACATTACTTTTGTTAATTTGGATTTCGCTAGGTGATTTAATACTGTCATTCTTTTCGGAAAATAATTTACAATACTATAAATTTCACTCTACAGCACTACCATGGAGAATAATCAGCGGAATTTTTTATTACTCTATTCTTATACTTATTTATTATATTATTAATTATTATAACGACTTGCAGGAACGTTCAATTCGCGAGACACGTTTAAATGAAATAATACGCACTACAGAATTAGATCTTTTAAAATCTCAGATTAATCCTCATTTTTTATTCAATTCATTAAATTCTATTAGTTCTTTAACTATTACAAATCCTGCTAAAGCACAGGAAATGATTATAAAATTATCAGACTTTTTAAGATACTCTATTTCGCAAGATTCAAGTAGTTTAGTTTCACTAAAAGAAGAAATTGAAAATGCCAAACGATATTTGGAAATTGAACAAATAAGATTTGGCAACAAATTACAACTTGAATTCAATATTTCCGAATTTTGCTTTGAAAAATTAGTTCCTGCTATGATTTTACAACCTCTTTTTGAAAATGCAGTAAAACACGGTGTTTATGAAAGTACCGAAGAAGTTTATATTAAAACAAATTGTCATTCAGAAAAAGGATCACTTAAAATTACTATTACTAATAATTTCGATCCAGAAGCTAAAACAAAGCAAGGAACCGGGTTGGGAATTAAAAACATAAGTGAAAGGCTAAAACTAATGTATCAACAAAATATATTATTAAATTATGAAAAAGAAAATAACTTATTTACCATTGAATTAGCGATTCCTCAAAACTCATAATATGGAAATAAAAGCTATTATAATAGAAGATGAAAAACCGGCAACCGAGCTATTGTGGCATTACTTAAAGTTGTTTCCACAAATTTCAATATCGGGAACTTTTTCTGATGGTTTTAGCGGACTAAAAGCAATAAACGAACTTAAACCACAGTTAGTTTTTCTTGATATTCAAATGCCAAAACTTACAGGGCTTGAGGTTTTAGAATTACTCGAACATAAACCCGCAATAATTTTCACAACTGCCTTTGATCAATATGCTGTTAAAGCTTTTGAAGCAAGTGCCATTGATTATTTACTTAAGCCTTTTAGTTCCGATCGTTTTGCAATTGCAGTAAATAAAGCACTTGAAAAAATTTCACAAAACCATAACAATCAACCAATTATTAATTCTGCAATAAATGTTTTGGAACCAAGCAATAGTAAAATGGAGAGAATTGCAGTTCGTTCTGGTTCAAAAATTCAGGTTATTCCGGTTGAAGATATCTTGTATTTTGAAGCTGATGGCGATTATGTAAAAATGCATACAAAAGCTGGAAATTTTCTGAAAGAAAAAACAATGAAATATTTTGAAACTCATCTTGACTCTTTAAAATTCATTAGAATTCACAGAACATATATTTTAAACATAGAAACAATATTACGAGTAGAATATTATGACAAAGAGAATCATGTTGCTGTTCTAAATAATAATGAAAAGCTTAAAATTAGCAGTTCAGGGTACAAACTTCTTAAAAATGCAATTAATCTTTAAACTAAAATATTATGCTACGTCATATAATAATGTTCAAACTAAAAGAGTCTGCAAATAAAATAGAACATCTAAAAGCAGCAGAAGTTATAAAATCAAAACTTGAGGATTTAAAACTACAAATACCGGAAATAAAAACGTTAGAAGTTGGTATAAACGTTATTGAAGTTTCATGGGCATTTGATTTAGTTTTAACAATTGATTTTGAAAACCTAGCTGATTTTGAAATTTACAAAATTCATCCTGCACACCAAGCATTTATTGAATTTAATAAACAATATTCCTCTGCAAAAGCTGCAGTAGATTATATTGTTTAATTTACTATTTTTAAATCCTAATTCGTAAATCCTAAATCTTAAATCGAATCATGCTTTATCCCTTAAAATTCACTCCTATATATAAAGATAAAATATGGGGTGGTAACAAATTAAAAACTATTTTAAATAAAGATTATGGCACAATACCAAATTGTGGTGAGTCATGGGAAATCTCAGGTGTAGATGGTGATGAATCAATTGTTTCAAATGGCTTTCTTGAAGGCAATACTTTAGCAGAAATTACTGAAATTTATATGGCCGATTTATTAGGCGAAAAAGTTTACGATAAATATGGAATTGAATTTCCACTTTTGATAAAATTAATTGATGCAACAGATATACTATCAATTCAAGTACATCCTGATGACGAACTTGCAAAAGAAAGACATAGCGCTTTTGGTAAAACAGAAATGTGGTATGTTTTACAGGCAGATAAAGGATCTGAACTGATTTCAGGTTTTAATAAAACAATTGACAAAGAAATTTATTTAAAACATCTCGAAAATAAAACTTTAAAAAATATTTTAAATGTTGAAAAAGTAAAATCCGGTGATGTGTTTTTTATACCTGCAGGAAGAGTTCATGCAATTGGTGCAGGAATATTGTTAGCAGAAATTCAGCAAACTTCAGATGTTACTTATAGAATTTACGATTGGGACCGACTTGATGATAAAGGACAACCACGCGAATTACATACCGAACTTGCTTTAGATGCGTTAGACTTTGAGCAATGTAAAAACCCACGCCAAAATTATTCTTTACAAAAAAATAATGTTGCAAATATTATCGAATGCGAGTATTTTACTACTAACATTATTGAACTAGATAAACTTTTACAAAAAGATTATGCTCTTATAGATTCTTTTGTTATATATTTATGTGTAGAAGGAAATGTTTCTATTATTTATGATAACAACAAAACAGAAACTTTAAAAGCTGGTGAAACAATATTAATTCCTGCGGAATTAAAAGAGATTACATTAATGCCAAAAGAGAATTCGAAAATTTTGGAAGTGTATTTATAAGCTTTTTTATGCGCCAGAATAAAATTTTTCTTTCGTTCATTATTATCCTCGTTTTATATGCTTCACGAAAAACCGCATATTTTTATGCGTACATTATATTTGGAGCTGAAAATTACAAAAACCTAGACGAAACAATTAAAACCATTATTATTCAAACAACAGGATTACTTCTGCCTGTATTAATGGTTGCTGTTTTTAATCGCTTTTCATTTAAAAAAATCATGAGCGATTTTGGATTAGCTAATGGATTTAAGGAAGGATTGTTATATGCAGCAATTTTTGTCTTACCAATGTTTATTGGGAACTTAATTTTTTCTCCTATACGTTCAAACATTCAATATTCAGATGTTTATTCTTTATCTATCTGGCCTGGTTTTAACGAAGAATTAATTTTTAGAGGTATACTAATAGGTCAGCTTATTAAAAGGGCTGGCTGGGGATTTATTCCTGCATCATTATTATCTTCATTTTATTTTGCTAGCGGACATTTGTATCAATCACATGATATTTTAAGTGCTATTCAAATATTTTTAGTTACTGCAAGCGCAGGAGTGGGTTTTGCACTATGTTTTATTGAATGGTCATGGAATTTATGGCTACCCATGTTTTTGCATATATTAATGAACCTTCATACAGTTTTTTTTGATACAGGCAATAACGCTGCATTAAATTTAACTGGTAATATTTTCAGATTTACTACAATTGCCTTTGCAATATTTTTTACAATTAGAAGAATTAAAAATAAAGGATCCTTTATTAAAGGAAAACTATGGATAAACAAATCTGTTACAAATTCAGAATAATATTTGTCCAACTTTATTTTTTGCATTCCCTTTAAAAATGCGTTAATTTGTATCTTCCTAAATTATAAGGAAAATCAATTTTTTAAATTATGATTATCACTTCTGCCGAATTTGTAAAAAGTAGCCCATCGCTTGAACTTTGCCCAAAAACAACTGCTCCCGAATTTGCTTTTATAGGCAGATCTAATGTTGGTAAATCATCATTAATAAATATGCTGGTTAATAGAACCAGTTTGGCAAAAACAGCTGTAAAACCAGGTAAAACCAGATTAATAAATCACTTTCTTATTAATAAATACTGGTATCTGGTAGATTTGCCAGGTTATGGTTATGCCTCAGCTTCTAAAAAGGAAATTGCAAAATGGGGTAAATTTATTGATGAATATCTTGCAAAAAGAAAAAACCTTGCCTGCCTTTTTGTTTTAGTTGATTCGCGATTAGAACCACAAAAAATTGACATGGAATTTATAAATAATTTAGGATTTCAGGGAATTCCATTTGTAATAATTTCAACAAAAACTGATAAAATAACAAAGTTGAATATTGAAAAACATATCAAACAATTAAAAAAAGAGCTTAGCGAAACCTGGGAAGAGTTACCAACACACTTCCTTTCTTCTTCAAAAACAGCTGTTGGTCGTGTTGAAATACTTGATTTAATTGAGAAAACCAACGGTGAATGGAATTTTGATAAAAACATTTGATTTAAAAAATCAACCTCGTTTTTTTTATTATTTTTGCCAAACTCCTCTAAAAATTTTAATATGTCAATGGGCAAACCTCCTGTTAAATTTTTCGCTGGTCGTGAATCAAGATACATTGCAGAAAAAATAGCACAAAAATTCGGAACCGAATTAGGAAAATCAACAGTAACCGTTTTTAGCGATGGTGAATTTCAGCCATCTTTTGAGGAAACAGTTCGTGGTTGTAAAGTTTTTATTATACAATCTACTTTTCCTCCTCTTGATAACTTAATGGAATTAATGCTTATGGCTGATGCAGCAAGAAGAGCATCTGCTTTAGAAGTAATTGCTGTAATGCCATATTTTGGTTGGGCCAGACAAGATAGAAAAGATAAGCCACGCGTTTCTATTGGCGCAAAAGTAGTTGCAGACATGCTGCATGTTTCTGGCGTTAATCGTGTAATGACTATGGATTTACATGCTGACCAGATTCAAGGTTTCTTTAATATTCAGGTTGATCATATTTACGCATCTGCATTATTTGTTCCTTATATTAAAAATTTAAATATTCCCGATTTAGTTGTGGCTGCTCCTGATATGGGCGGTACCAAGCGCGCCAATGCATATGCAAGATTTTTAGGTGCAGAAATGGCAATTTGTTATAAATTAAGAAAACAAGCAAATATTGTTGATCATATTACAGTAATTGGTGATGTTGAAAATAAAAATGTAGTTATTGTTGATGACATGATTGATACAGCCGGAACAGTTTGTTTGGCTGCTGAAATGATGATGGGACGTGGAGCAAAAAGTGTTAGAGTTGTTGCAACCCATCCTGTGCTTTCTGGAAAAGCATATGAAAGAATTAACAATTCTGTTATTACCGAGTTACTTGTAAGCGATTCTATACCTTTAAGAGGAGAATCACCAAAAATAAAAGTAATTACAATTGCTGATCTTTTTGCCGACATAATAAACAAGGTATATAACTACCAATCAATAAGTTCAAATTTTATTGTGTAAAAGAACTTATTATTCAAATCTTTTTGTAAATTTGCAGTCCCTTTTTAGACCTCTATTTTCAGTGTAATGGGAAGTTAAGTCTAGGGTAAACAGGACATTAATTTTGAGTAACACAAAACATTAAAAAATGAAAGCAATTGAAATCAGCGCAAAATTGCGCGAAAACGTTGGAAAAAAATCTTCGAAACTATTACGTAGAGAAGAATCAATTCCTTGTGTTCTTTATGGAACAGAAAAAAACATTCATTTTTCAGCTATTGAAAGTGAATTTCGTCATTTGATTTATACATCAAATGTTTATTATGCAAAACTAAATATTGACGGAAAAGAGCATAAAGCTATTGTTAAAGACATTCAATTTCATCCAGTATCAGATAAAATTCTTCATATAGATTTTCTGAATATTTCTGATGACAAGCCAATTACTGTATCAATTCCAGTAAAACTAAACGGTTTTGCAATTGGTGTACAAGAAGGCGGTAAACTTTTTCAGGATGCACGTCGTCTTGCTGTTACAGGTTTATTAAAACATTTTATTGAAGAAATTCAAATTGATGTTACAAACCTTAAAATTGCAACTTCAATTAGAGTTTCAGATATTAAACTTGATAACTTGGTAATATCTGAAATGCCAAATAAAAATGTTGCATCTGTAAGAGTAACAAGAGCTGCTAAAGAAGCTGATGCTACTCCTGGCGCTGCCGCTGCCGAAGGCGCTGCTCCTGCTGCTGGCGCTGCTGCTCCTGCTGCTGCTGCAAAAAAATAAAACATTCTAATTCCTAAAGCATTTGAAATATTTAATTGCAGGTTTAGGAAATATTGGATCGGAATATTCCGACACAAGACATAATATTGGATTTATGGTATTGGACGCCCTTGCAAAGGCGTCCAATGTTGTTTTTGAAAGTGGAAGACATAGTTTCACTGCAACCTTAAAATCAAAAGGCAGAACCTATATTCTTATTAAACCCACAACATACATGAATTTGAGCGGGAAAGCGATTAAATTCTGGCTCGAAAAAGAAAAAATTACTCCAGATAAATTACTAGTTATTTTAGATGACATTGCCTTGCCCTATGCAACTATACGAATTAGAGCAAATGGCAGTAATGGCGGACATAACGGCCTAAAAAGCATCGATGAAATGATTGGCAACCAAAATTATGCAAGAATGCGTTTTGGAGTTGGCAACGATTTTTCGAGAGGAAAACAAGCAGACTATGTATTAAGTGAATTTAGTTCAGAAGAAAATAAAACCTTACCTATTTGTATTGAGAAAATGAGATTAGCTGCATTAAATTTCGGTTTTACCGGAATTCAAAACACAATGAATAGTTTTAATGGAATAGTACCTTTTCCAGAAAACTCCTAACAATAATCAGATTTGTGATTTGGATCCACCAATTCACGGTATTTCTCTACAATTTTCTTAAAATCATCCCATGAATCTTTTTTAAGATTTGGGTTTCTTAACAATGCAGCTGGATGAAATGTTGGCATTGCCAAACAACCATTCCATTCAATCCATTCCCCACGCACCTTTGTTATTTTTAATTTGGGATCAACCAAACCATTTAAAGCAGTTGCACCTAAAAGTATTATAATTTTTGGTTGAATAAGTTCAATTTGTTTTAACAAAAATGGTGTACATGCCGCTCTTTCTAATGGTTTTGGAGCACGATTATCAGGTGGCCTACATTTAACAATATTCCCAATAAATACATTTTCTGTTCTTGAAAAACCAAACTCGGCTAAAATTTTATCTAACAACTGACCTGAACGACCAACAAATGGCCTGCCTTTAATATCTTCATCACGACCAGGACCTTCACCAACACATACTATTTTTGAACTAAACGGACCTTCACCAAAAACCACATTTGTTCTTCCTTTAGCCAAAGGACATTTTTGGCAAACAACTATTTCTTTTCTTAAAAGTTCGAATTCTTTGTTCATGAATTTTTCTTATTTATGCGAATTTAAGAAAAAAATAAAAAAGATAACATATATTTTTTACATTCTTAACAAATTCAAGACTCTATTATACAAGAACATTTACGCCAAAATAACACTACCAATTACTTTTTCTTTTAATTTGTTAGACTCCTCTGGAGTCAAACGTTTATAGCAATTAAATTGCTATAAACATGCGACCCCTATTGGGGTCGAAGATTATAATATTTATCTTTTTATATTGTGTTTTTTAAAGAGTTTTTCTTCATAGAGAAACATTTAGGATGCTGTTTTTTTATGAATACACTTAAAATATGAAATATAATTATTTTTATTCTTTACAGTTTTTATTTTAATTTTACATCGTGAGCAGAAATAAAATAAATAAGACCAAACCAAAAGTAACGACTAAAATTACACCTTCTAAAAGTTATGAAAGATATTGGTTTTTTGGAATATTGGTACTTATTACTGTTGTTTATTTTCCTTCGTTACTAAACGGTTTTACAAACTGGGACGACCCTTCATACATCACTAAAAACGAGTTTATAAAAGGATTAAGAATTGAAAATTTAAAAGCAATGTTCGGTGAGTTTAACAACGGACATTATCATCCCTTAACCTGGGTTTCTCTTGCAATAAATTATTCTATTTCTGAATTAAACCCCTTTGGTTATCATCTTACCAATCTTATTATTCACTTATTGAATGTTAGTTTAGTTTTTTTGTTTATAAAAGAATTATCCAAACAGTGGCAGATTGCATTAATTACTGCATTATTATTTGGAATTCACCCCCTTTCTGTTGAATCAGTTGCCTGGATTACCGAACGTAAAAATGTACTTTACACTTTTTTCTTTTTAAGTTCATTATTAGCATATCTAAAATTTATAAACAAAGAAAAAACAATATTATATTTTACATCATTTTTGCTCTTTATTATTTCCATTTTATCAAAATCACCGGCAATAATTTTACCTCTAATTTTAATTCTAATTGATTATTTAAAGGAAAGAAAGCTTCTCTCAGCTAAAGTGATTTTTGAAAAAGTTCCTTTCTTTTTACTTTCTATAACATTTGGCATAATAACTTCAATGGCTCAGGCAAAAGTCATTCCTATCTCATCAGAAGTAATTCCTTTCGAAGCAAATTTAATATATGGGGCTTGGGGATTTTTAAAATACTTCATTTTAACTATAATTCCTTACAATTTATCAGCATTTTATCCATTTGTTACTACTAATTATCCAATTTATTTCTTTATTGGTTGGATATTTATTTTTGCATTTATCTGGTTTGTATGGCATAATTGGAAAAAGAATAATCGCTTAATTGTATTTGGACTTTTGTTTTTTACTGCAAATATTTTCCTTTTTCTAAAATTTTTTAATCTTGTTTCCAGCTCCTATTATATTGCCGACAGATATACTTACGTTGCTTCAATTGGATTATTTTTTATTTTTAGCAACTATTTATTCAAATTTAAATCAACAGAAAAAGGTATTTCAACAATTTCAAAAGCAATAATTATAGCAATAATTATAATTCTAGGAACAATAACTTTTAACAGAAATAAAACATGGAAAAACAGCTTAACTCTTTGGGATAATGTTATAGAAAAATATCCAGGAGCATTGGTTCCACTATTAAATCAAGGAAATGCATTTCGTGATGATGGCAGATATTCTGATGCACTTACAAATTATAATAAAATAATAACCGCTGATCCTTCTTTTTATGAAGCATTATCTAATCGAGGTTATGTTTTATATATGCTAGGCAATTATAATGCAGCAATTACTGATTATAACAAAGCATTAGTATTAAAACCTAATGATAAGAAACTTCTTATCAATAGAATTTTATGTTATCAAAAACTTGGAAATAACGATATCGCAGAAAAAGAAATAGAAAACTCCATTTTAAATGGTGATAATAGCGCCCAATATTATAATTTGTTAGGAAATACTTATTTTGAAAAAAATAAATATAAAGAAGCAATAGAACAATATTCAAAAGCAATTGAAATTGAACCTAAAACTGCACTTTTTTGGTATAACAGAGCTAACTCAAAAGCCAGGCTAAGCATGCATAACGAAGCTTGTAGCGATTACAACAAATCCATTGAAATTGATAATTCTAATTCCGATTATTATTTTAACAGAGGTACAACAAAATATTTCTTAAAAGATTTTAATGGAGCAAAAACAGATTTGCTATCGGCAATAAAATTAAATTCAAATAATGCCGGTTATTATTTAAACAAAAGCAATATTGAAATTTCATTAGGAAACATATCTATAGCTATTGACGATATCTCAAAAGCGATTAAACTTGATGTAAACAATTCGCAAAATTATTTAAGAAGAGCAGTTTTGTTTTTTCAGATTAATAAAACTGATTTAGGCTGTAAGGATGCAAATACTGCATTACGTATGGGAAATTCTATAGCAAATGAGTTATTAAAAAAGAACTGCAAATAGATAGATTGCTTCATTCATCAGTGCTTGCTCAAAAATTATATTATGAAAAAAGCTTACACGCTTTTAGCACTTGAATATTTTTTCACAAAAAATTCATATCTTCGTACATTAATCAACACTTTTGTAGTGTGAAACAAAAAAAGATTTCTATTTCTTTTACAGAATTTTCTGGCGAAGCCGAACTTCCTGAGGACATTAAAAATCTTGCTAATCATGCAAAAAAAGCAGCAGATAATGCCTACGCACCATATTCGAAATTCAAAGTTGGTGCAGCAGTTTTATTAGCAAACGGAAAAATAATCACTGGAAATAATCAAGAAAATTCTGC
Organism: uncultured Bacteroidota bacterium; assembly: GCA_903872185.1. Lineage (GTDB taxonomy): Bacteria > Bacteroidota > Bacteroidia > Bacteroidales > GWA2-32-17 > GWA2-32-17. The sequence continues at coordinate 16,125 of CAIQJL010000331.1, forward strand.
ATATCCTTCTGGTATTTGTGCCGAACGAGTAGCAATTTTTTATGCAAACGCACAATATCCAAAAGTTGCAATAAATGCTATTGCCATAGTTGCATTTCACAACAATAAAGAATTAAATTCTCCGGTTTATCCATGCGGATCATGCCGTCAGGTAATATCTGAAAGCCAGAGTAAACAAAATTATCCTATAAAATTATACTTTTTAGGTAAAAAATTTATTCATGGCATTGATGATGCTTCGCATATGCTTCCTCTTGAATTTGATAAAGAATCTCTGAATTCCTAATGAAAAATTAAACAGTTAAATTGTTACACTGTTTACTCCACTAACTTTTAAAATATGACATTTATCGGCTGAAATTATAAAATTTTCGTCAACCACTTTAATTCCCGATTTAACACCAACAAATTTAAAAGTCTCTTGTTTGTTTTCAAGCATTTGCTGATAATTATCATTTAAAATTGTATAGACATTCTGAAAAACACCATCGGTAATTCTTATAGTATCACCAGTAGAACTTCTTATAGTAAAATAATTATCTAAAGTTCCTCCATTAACTTCAATACTAACAGAAGCAAACATTGAATTACAAACAATATCCGCTTCTTTATGCTTGCAAGAATATGAAATTAAAATTATTGCAATAAGTTGTAAATACCTTTTCATTAAAAATGAATTATAAAAAAGTAAATATACAAACTCTTAAAACACGTTTATTTTATTTTAAAAAAGCTTTAATTTCAGCTAAATATTTTTCTTTATCAGCAGAAAGATTATTATCGCCATTACTATTTTTAACTGTATAAATAGACGAAATACTGCTTCGGATTTTAGCTAATTCTTTGATATCTTTTATAGTGTAAACTAAATCTTTATCACCAACAATGAAAAGAACTCCACTTAACTGTGCACCCTTACTTTCTAACGCATATTTAGGCTCACATTCAGTTTTATTGTATCCCAAAGGAACAAGTACTTCAAGACTTTTAGCTTCTTTTAACCTTGTTTTCGCTAACTCAAATGTTGAATATGGCGAATCGGCTATTATTGTTCCTAAGTTACGGTTAGAACCAACAGCAATCGACAAGCCAGCACCAATTCCAACTCCGTATAAATGAATTTTTGGTATACTTGTTTTTTCTTTCTTCAAATAGTCAACAACAGCATTTAAATCTTTTTGAAATTGAGAATAAATGTAGAAATTTGGTTTTATTTCAAAATCTGAACTTGCACCAAACCCACGATAATCATAAGCTAAAACATGGTAACCGAGTGATAGAAACACACTAACCTGCTCCATTAAATCAGACATATTTCCATTTCCGTCATCACTTAAAACCATAATTTTATAAGAAGTCTGACTTGATGGAAAATACCAGGCATTAAGCATAATACCTTCTTCAGCTTTAATCTTAATTTCTTCGTATTTCATTCCAAAATCTGATGGCTTTACAGCATATGTACGAACAGGATTTAACGCATTTATATTGCTTATTAAAAGCAAATTGAACAAGAACAACAAAAAAGCTACATTTTTCATAGTGTTATAAATTTAAATCTTGCTATAAAAGTAAAAAAATGAATAGAATGATAGTTAAATATTATTGCATAATTATAAACAAAAATTTATTTAGCTGTTTTACTGAACATAAGAAATCATAAAAATATAAAAACTTTAGTCTTTTAGTTAAGAAGTTTCATTGAAATTAGTTCCTTTTTTGTACTTTTGCCACCTCAAAAAAAAGACAAAATGGATAAAAATGTTATAATTGGTATTATATTAATTGTTGGTATTTTTGGAATTACTGCATTAATAAATCAACCTTCTGAGAAAGAAAAAGCAGATGCTATAAGACAACAAGATTCTATTGAATTAGCTAATAATGCAGCTGATAAAGCTCAGGCATTACAACAGTCAACTTCCAGTAACAGCGTTGCAACTTTAAGCTCAAACGATTCAACATCTGTGCTTTCTGCCGATTCTTTAAAAGAAAAAAAGAACACTGAACTTTTTGGAAGTTTTAGCAAAGCAGCCGAAGGAACCCAAAAATTCATCATACTTGAAAACAATAAAATAAAAGTTAAGTTTTCTACTTTGGGTGGACGTCCATACACAGTTCAATTAAAAGAATATAAAACTTTTGATTCCTTACCTGTTTTGCTTTTTGACGGAGACTCAACCGTATTTGGCTTAAATTTCTTTTCACAGAATAAAAGTATTTCTACTCAAAATTTATTTTTCACTTCTATTTCAACTGATACAATATTAAAAGCTAATAAATCTGCGCAAAAAGTCACAATGCGTTTAGATGCTGGCGAAGGCAGATATTTAGAATATATTTATGAGCTTGATCCAAACTCATATAAAATGAAATTCAGAATCAATACCATTGGTTTTGATAAAGTTTTAAATAACAAAAGCGACCTGGTTTTAAATTGGAATATTTTTGTTCGTCAACAAGAAAAAGGTGCAAAATATGAGAACAATTACACAACTATATATTACAAATTTGCAGAAGATGAAGTTAATTACCTTTCTGAAACCAAAGATGGTAAAGAAGATTTAAGAACAAAAATTAAATGGGTAGCTTTTAAACAACAATTTTTTAGTGCAGTTCTTGTCGCAAATGATGCATTTCCAAGTGCAACCATTTATTCAAATAAATACACAGGTAAAGAATCGGATAAAATTCTTAAAATTTTTAAATCAGAGATCACTATCCCTTTTGAATCAAAAGCAAGTGAGTCAAAGGATATGACATTTTATTTTGGCCCAAACCATTTTACTACTCTTAAAAAGCAAAATATTCCTGACTTAGAAAGCCTTGTGCCACTTGGTTGGGGAATTTTTGGCTGGATAAACAGATTTGCAGTAATTCCAATTTTTAACTTTTTAGGTGGTTTTATTGGCAGTTATGGTCTTATTATTCTTCTTTTAACTCTTATTATTAAGTTGGTATTATTACCTCTTACTTATAAATCTTATCTCTCCACTGCAAAAATGAGAGTACTAAAACCTCAGATAGACGAAATACATGCAAAAATCCCAAAAGATAAAGCAATGGAACGCCAACAAGCAACTATGGCTTTATATAAAAAAGTTGGAGTTAGTCCACTTGGCGGTTGTTTGCCAATGTTATTACAAATGCCAATTTTATTTGCAATGTTCAGGTTTTTTCCTGCATCAATTGAACTTCGTCAACAAAGTTTCCTTTGGGCTACCGATCTTTCTTCTTATGATTCAATTTTCTCATGGAGTGGAGATATTCCACTTTTAAGCAGTTTCTACGGAAATCACGTGAGTTTATTTTGCCTATTAATGACTGCAAGTACTATTATTTATACATATCAGCAAAATAAAATGAACCCTGCAAGCACATCAATGCCTGGAATGAAAGTAATGATGTATTTAATGCCATTGATGTTCTTGTTTATGTTTAACAGTTATGCTTCTGGTTTAAGTTATTATTATCTATTAGCCAACTTATTTACTTTCGCTCAGATCTATTTGATTCGTAAATTTGTTAACGAAGAAGCTATTCTTGCTAAACTTAATGAAAACAAAAAGAAACCTGTAAAGAAAAGTAAATTTCAGGAGCGTCTTGAGTTAATGGCAAAACAGAGATCTAAGAAATAATATTATTTTATAATTATTAATTTGAACACACAAATTAATAACAATTTAAATATGAGTTTCTGGAAAGGGTTTGGTATAGGTTTTAAAACTTTCTTTCAAGCTATTGGATTTGTCTTTTCAAAAGGTTTGTGGTGGACTTTAGCTTTTCCAATTCTATTTAACATTCTACTTTTTTGGGGTGGCAACGAGCTTAGTGATTTAGCCATTGCAAATATTAAAACATGGTTAATAGATTTAATTCAACTTAATGGCGCTGAAACCTGGTATTCTAACATATTAAAAGGAGCATTATCTGGTTTTGTATGGATTGCAATAGAAATATTGTTTTTCACAATTTTCATGTATTTAGGTGGGTATGTTGTTTTAATTTTCATGTCGCCCATTTTTGCTTATCTGTCTGAAAAAACAGAAAAAATTACAACTGGCAAAACTTATAATTTTAATGGCGAACAATGGATGCGAGATATGGTAAGAGGAATACTTATAACATTAAGAAATTTATTCTATGAAATTGCTATAATTATTTTAATCTTTCTTGCTTCATTTATTCCCGTTATAGGCTGGTTTTTTGCCTTGATTAGCACTGTTTTTTTAATTTTTGTTTCAGCATATTTTTATGGATTCTCATTCATGGATTATTCAATGGAACGTAAAAAGCTAACAATTAGTCAAAGTATAAAATTTGTTCGTAGGCATAAAGGAATTGCAGTTGCCAACGGATTAATTTTTGCCCTATCAATGATGATTCCTTTTTGTGGAACAATGATTGGTCCATTTGTAAGTGTCTTTTCTGCAGTGGGTGCAACATTAGCAATTCAAAAAACCGAGCTCGCTGAATTATAAATTTAAATTATGGTAAAAATTTCAGCCGTTTCATATTTAAATACTTTACCATTTATTTATGGCATTGAAAATTCTGGATTTTTGAATTCATCAGACTATACACTTAGTCGTGAAATGCCTTCAGATTGCGCAAAAAAACTTGAAAATAAAGAAGCCGATTTAGTTCTTGTGCCTGTTGCTGCAATTTCAGATTTAAGCAACGTTAATATTGTTTCAGATTATTGTATCGGCGCCAGTCGTAATGTATTATCTGTCCTTTTATTTTCACAAAAACCAATTTCAGAATTAGAAAACATTTACCTCGATTATCAATCAAGAACTTCTGTTACTTTAATAAAAATTCTGGCAAAACATTTATTAAAAAAAGAATTTAATTGGCTGAAAACTGAGCCAGGATATGAAAATAATATAAATGGAACCACAGGTGGCGTAATTATTGGCGATAGAGCCCTTGAACTTTTAAATTCGTTTAAATATAAATTAGATTTAGCAACATCTTGGAATGATTTAACAGGCCTCCCTTTTGTGTTTGCTTGCTGGGTAAGTTCTTCAAAACTCGAAGAAAGTTTTATTTCTAAATTTAATAACTCACTTAAATGGGGTATTAAAAACATAAATAACATTAACCCAAATTATCCATCACTTTCAAATGAATTTATCCGCAATTATTTTAAAAACAATATTGAATACAATTTTGACGACAAAAAAATAAGCGGCATGAATCTCTTTTTCAAATATATGAAAACATTATAATTCGAAAATAAATTGAGATTAGAAAAATTTTCTGATTTTATTTCATTATTAAAGTCGCTTTCACTATCTTTCTGCCATTATAATCCAATTAATTAACTTACTATGAATAAGGGTATTGTATCAATTAGTTTAATTCTATCAATTTGTTTGTCAGTGGTATTACCTGCACTCGCTCAAAAAGATGACGAAAAAGAAAGCTTGACTCTGAAAATGGCCCAAGCATGGATGAGATTTAATGAAGATGACTACAATGGAGCAATGAGAATATATCGCGAACTTTTTAAGCATTATCCTGAAAATTCTCAATTAAACTATAGAATGGGACAGTGCTATGTTGAAACAAATAAAATGGATAGCGCATTATCACACTTAAATATTGCTACACAAACCGACACCACAATAAAAGGCGAAGCCTATTTTCTTTCTGGAAAAGCATATCAATACATGGGCGACTTAGATAAAGCAATTGATAATTTTTATAAGTATAAAAGTAAACTTTCGCCAAAGCAAAATGAACGTGATTTTGTTAATGTTTTACTTCAGCAATGTTTAACTGCTAAAGATTTAATGGCAAATCCGGTAAACGTAAAAATCACAAACTTAGGAACTAACATTAACACTAAATATGTTGATGCCTGTCCATCTATCACTGCCGATGGCAAAACACTTATTTTCACTTCTCGCCGACCAGAAAATACAGGAGGTTTGATTGACCCATATTCTGAAAATTATTATGATGATATTTATATTTCGACATATGATGATGCTACAAAAGAATGGTCTTTAGCAAAAAATATTGGAGCACCAATTAATACAGATGCTCATGATGCTAATATGAGTATTTCGCCTGATGGTAATACTATTTTTATTTATAAAAATGTAGAAAACGTAACTAAGAGTGGCGACATTTATTATTCTACTAGGAAGCCAACAGGCGAATGGAGCGAAACAAAACCATTAGAAGGGAAATATACCAATTCAACATACTTTGAAAGCTCAGCATGTATCACACCTGATGGAAATACTATTTATTTTGTAAGCGAACGAGAAAAAGAAGGCTTTGGACATGGAGACATTTATTATGTTAAAAAAGAAGGTAAAGAATGGGGTAAGCCAATTAATTTAGGTTCACCAATTAACACTGTGTACGATGAAATTGGTGTATACATCCACCCAGATGGAAAAACATTATTTTTTAGTTCAAACGGACATAAAACAATGGGCGGGTATGATATTTTCATGTCTGCATTAGGCGATGATGGAAAATGGTCGGAGCCAATTAATCTTGGATATCCATTAAACACCACTAGAGATGAAATTCACTTTGTATTAGGAACAGAACGAAAGACTGCATATATTTCTAGTAATCGCGATGACGGATATGGTTTATATGATATTTATAAAGTTGATATGTCATATTATTTTAGATCTAATAAAAACATTCCAGAAAATATAGCAACAGCCATTTCAGGTCCACCACTTTCTATATTAAAAGGAAAAGTTACAGATGGAGAATCAAATCAACCTATAAAAGCAACAATTATTATTAAAGATGTTGTTGACGAAAAAACAAATATTACAGAATCAGATGAAAATGGAGAATATTTTATTACTCTTCCTGCTGATAAAAAATATGAAATTATAGTTAAAACTAAAGGTTATAAAAATTTAAACGTAAAGTTTAAATTACCAAGAGGCGAATCTGATACCTACACAATGGTTAAGCATTTACTTTTAACAAAAGAATAAAATTTATAATTATTTATAATTAAACGATGTTAAATTATAACATCGTTTTTTTTTCTAAAATTGGTAAAAAAATAAATATCTGTATTAGTATATGTTTAACAATACAAATAACTTTTATCAAAATTTTATAATCAGAGACTTTACTGAATCTGACTATGATTCAGTAAATGATTTATGGATCGAAACAAATATTGGTGGTTCTCATCGTGGCGATAATTTGCAGGTAATATTAAAGACCATTAATAATGATGGTAAATTGATATTATTGGAAGAAAAGAAAACAGCAAACATAATAGGAACTGCATGGCTAACAAATGACATGAGAAGAATTTACCTTCATCATTTTTGCATTAAAACAGAATTTCAGAGCAAAGGACTTTCCCACTTAGTTTGCAATGCCTGTATTTCTTTTGCAAAAGAAAAAAACATGCAAATTAAACTTGAAGTTCATAAAAATAACGAAAAAGCAATTACACTTTATAAAAAACACGGGTTTAATTTTTTAGGCGACTATGATGTATACATCATTAGAGAATTTAACAATTTACAATATAAAACATAAAAAATGCAAAAACTATTTCTATTTTCAATAATATTGTTTGCAAACACTTTATTGAATGCACAAAATAACATTAATATTTCAGCTGATAACATTAAAAAGAATCTTTCATACTTAGCATCTGACGAGCTTAAAGGCAGAAAGCCAGGAACTCCAGAAGATTCATTAACAGCATGTTTTATCAGATTAAAATTAAAAGAATATGGAACTACTCCAATTTTCGATAATGGGTTTCAGCGTTTTCACGTTGTTGCAGACATTAAACCAGGAAACAGAAATATTCTTATAATTAATAGCGTTGCTGGAAAAATAAATGAAGATTTTGCTCCTGCTTCTTTTTCATCAACAGATTCACTTGAGAGTAATGCTGCTTTTGCTGGTTATGGTTTTGATATTAATCAAGACTCTGTTAAATGGAAAGATTACGATTCATTAGATGTTAGAAATAAATGGGTAATTATAATTCAGGGAAAACCTACAGGAAATGAAAATAAAACAATTTCGGCTAATTCAAAAGATAGAACAAAAGTTTTAACTGCAAAAGATAAAGGTGCAAAAGGGGTTTTGTTAATTCATGAAAAAACTGAGCAAAAAAACCTTCCTAGTAGTACTTTTGATAAAACAGTTTCTGATGCAGGAATTCCTGTTTTTTATATTTCATGGGCATATGCCTCAAACATTCTTAAACAAAACAAAATTGATTTAAATACAATAATAACAGCTTCAAATAAAGAACATAAATCGGTTTCATCACAATTAAAAACTAAAGTATTTGGTGTTGTAAATATTATTCAGGTAAAAGAAACAACGTACAATATAGTTTCAAAAATTGAAGGTTCTGATCCGATATTAAAAAATGAATATATTGTTATTGGCGGACATTATGATCATCTTGGAATGGGGGGAAAAGAATCTGGCTCAAGAATGCCTGATACTATTGCAGTTCATAATGGTGCCGACGATAACGCTTCAGGAGTTGCCGGATTAATGGAATTAGCAAAAGCATTCTCTGCCTCACCTACTAAATTAAAAAGATCATTAATTTTTGTTGCTTTTAGTGGCGAAGAAATGGGTTTGCTTGGCTCTAAACAATTTGTAAAAGAACCTCCTGTTCCTTTAAAATCAATAAAAGCAATGTTTAATTTTGACATGATTGGCAGAATGAAAACCGAGAATCCAAAATTATCAATTGGAGGAACTGGAACTTCTGCTGAAACAGATAGTATAATAAATCTTTTCGATAAGGATTTGCCTTTTAAAATATCAAAATCTACTGAGGGATATGGCCCATCTGATCATGCATCTTTCTATAAAAATGATATTCCTGTATTTTCATTAACTTCTGGAGTACACGATGATTACCATACTCCTTTTGATGATGTTGAAAAAATCAACTTTGATCAGGAAGCTAATATTTTAAAATTCTCATATAACTTAATTCAATGTATTTCTAACCTTGATAAACCGCTACATTTTAAGGAAGCAGGAAGTAAAGAAGAAAATCCGGTTCGCAGTTATAAAGTAACATTGGGTATTATTCCTGATGTTGTGGGGTCAAGCGAAAATGGTCTTGCTGTGGACGGTGTTAAAAAAGGTAGCCCTGCAGAAGGTGGCGGAATTAAAAAAGGTGATATTATTACTTCGATGAATGGTTTACCTGTAACAAATATATACGATTACATGACAAGATTAAACACATTAAGCAAAGGCCAGGTAATTGATGTTGAAGTTTTAAGAGCTGGCAAAAAAGAAGTGCTTAAAGTGAAATTATAATTCATTTATTAATTTAAAATGTATAATGTGTTATAATAAATTATCACAAACATTATTTTTTGTATATTTTGTTTTCACATTTTCAATCTCTGCACAAACAAATTACAAACCATTTGAAAATAGCAAATTTATTTATGTTAATGGCGTAAAATACCATTACCGTTTATGGGAAACACAAACCGAAAAAAAGGGAAATGTACTTTTTATTCATGGGTTTTCTGGATCAAGTTTTAGCTGGAGAAATAATATAGACACTATTGTATCACTAGGTTTTAACGTTGTTACAGTTGATGTTCCTCCATTTGGCTACAGTGATCATTCCACGGAAATTGATTATTCCTCTTCAGAACAATGTAAAAGAATATGGAAACTTATTGAGGTTCTTGAAAAAGGTGAATGGTATCTCGCAGGCCATTCAATGGGTGCATCAATTGTTGGAGCAATGGCAGCCATGCATCCTGAAAAAACTGCGGGTCTAATTTTTGTTGACGGTCCATATTTTGGAACAAGAATAACAACTTGGCAAGAAAAATTTCTAGACTTTTTTATTTCATCAGAAATATTCAGGAGCCTTGCTAACGATATTGGAAAAGTTGCATTTTATAATTTTGATAAGTTTCATGATTTACTCGAATCTGCATATAGTTGCCCTCCAGATTCAATTGCAGTAAAAGGTTATCTTAATCCTTTTTTAAAAAATAAAGAAATTGCAGGAGCTATTTTAAAAATGTCATCTGCCACAGAAAAAGAAAATATCGGAATTCCTATAGGCATACCGACACTTATAATTTGGGGTAAAAAAGATAAATGGATTGATATTTCTGTTGGTAATAAAATGAAAGAACTATATACAAATGCTATTTATAAAGTTATTGATGGGGCAGGTCATTGCTCAATGGAAACAAAGCCAAAAGAATTTAATAAAGCAGTTTCAGATTTTATTATTTTGAATTATTATAATTCAGAAAAAAATAAATTTTAATACTCTTCAGAAAAAACCACTTCTAAAAGATTTTGGGCAATACTATTGATTTAAACTCAGACTTCCTGTAGTTCTCGATTAAACTCTTCGCCGCGGCGGACTAGCAGAGAACATAGCTTGCTACTTTTTCCGCCGCGGCGGAAAAAAATCCGAAAATAATCAATTTTTTTTGTTGAGGATATTTTGCAACGGTCTTAGATTACATAAACAAAATATTTCATATACATAAAAAAAACCTCAGAAAGAGGTTTTTTGTTTTGTGGGAGCTACAGGATTCGAACCTGTGACCCCCTGGGTGTAAACCAGGTGCTCTGAACCAGCTGAGCTAAGCTCCCAAAAAGGAGTGCAAATATAGTATCATTATTTGAATTTCCAAAACTGAAAAAAAGAATTTCGCAAAAAACATGTAATATACTGTCTGTCATTCAGAGCGGAGCGAAGAATCTAGTGTAAGTATTTCGAACTAGATTCTTCATTTCGCTATGCTACTCCACCGCGGCGGACAGAATGACAAATTACTATTTTGATTACAAAACCTCTGCAACAACAAATGTACTTCCACCTATAAACACAACATCATCAGGGCTTGCAGAGCTTTTTGCTTTTGAGAAAGCATCCTTAACCGAAGAAAAACTTTCGCCTTTTAAACCAAAAACAGTTGCAGCCTTTTTAAGTTCTTCAGCTTTTAAAGCTCTCGGTGAATCTGCATTTGTAAAATAATAAATCGCCTCTTTTGGCAATAATTTTAAAATTTCATTCACCTCTTTATCGGCAACCATACCAAATACTATATATAATTTATCTTTTTTAATTTTCTTAAGCTGAGAAACAATTTGTTTTATTCCACCTTCATTATGTCCGGTATCACAAATTATCATGGGCTTATGCGATAAAATCTGCCACCGTCCTTTTAATCCAGTTGTATTAATTACATTTTTTATTCCTCTGTAAATATTTGAATCTGCTATTTGCAATCCTTTTTCTTTCAATTTTTCAATTGATGCAAGAACTGTTGCAACATTTTTTTTCTGATAATTTCCTAATAAAGGAGTTTTTAAACCCTCTAAAAATGGCTTTTTATTTTTTTCTACTCTAAACATTTGCAAATCATCAACTGTTTGAATAGAATCATTAACAAAATAAATTTTATCTGCATATGTAAGTTCTGCATTCAGCTCATCAGCTTTATCTTCAAAAACCAGATTAATCTCATTTTGATACTCACCTATTACAACTGGAACATTTTGTTTTATTATCCCAGCCTTTTCTGTTGCAATTTTCTCCAAACTATCACCAAGTAAATCAGCATGGTCCCAGCTAATATTTGTAATTACTGAAAGGATTGGTTTAATAATATTTGTAGAATCCAACCTACCTCCTAGCCCAGTTTCAATAACAGCATATTCAACTTCGTGTTCACGAAAATGATCAAATGCCATTAAAGTAGTTAACTCAAAAAATGATGGTTGTATTTTTTCAATAAAACTTTTATTCTTTGTTACAAACTCTGCTACCTCATCTTCAGAAATCATTAAACCATTAACTTTAATTCTCTCTCTGAAATCTTTTATGTGTGGTGATGTAAATAATCCTGTTCTATAACCAGAATCCTGCAAAACAGCAGCAAGCATGTGTGAAACTGAGCCCTTACCATTTGTACCGGCAACATGAATTGATTTAAAACTTTTATCTGGATGTTTTAAATGTTTGTCTAAATCTAAAGTATTATTCAAATCAGCTTTATATGCCTTTTTACCAACCAAATGAAACATTGGTATAGTTGAGTAAATGAATGCTATAGCTTTTGAATAATTCATAAATATTGTTTAGTAAAATTAGCTTTTTCATTGATTAATAATAAATCTATAATATTTTCTTTCTCTTTTAGAATCATCATTTAGTTTATCTGCTGATGTTAATTACACTGTTAATAAAGAAATTCCCACATTTCGTAACGAAAAACTATCTTTGCAAAAAAAGCAAGTAATGGTTAATAATTATACCGAAGATAGCATTCAAACCCTGGACTGGAAGGAGCACATTCGCAAAAGACCTGGAATGTACATTGGAAAGCTTGGCGATGGCTCTTCTTACGATGATGGTATTTATGTGCTAATTAAGGAAGTAATCGATAACTCTATTGATGAGTTTGCAATGGGAAATGGTAGATCCATTGAACTTTCTATTAAAGAAAGCGAAGTAAGAATTAGAGATTATGGTCGCGGAATACCAATGGGTAAACTTATTGATGTTGTTTCTAAAATGAATACCGGAGCTAAATATGATTCAAAAGTTTTTAAAAAATCTGTTGGATTAAACGGAGTTGGTATTAAGGCAGTAAATGCATTATCGCAATCTTTTGTAATAAAATCTTTTCGCGATGGCGCTGGTAAAATCTGTTCTTTTGAACAAGGCAATCTTCTTAAAGATCAAAATGTAAAAAACTCAACAGAGTCCAATGGTGTCGAAATAATTTTCACACCTGACGAAGAACTTTTTGGAAACTTCCATTTCATTTCTGACTATATAGAAAGCATGGTTAAAAACTATGTGTTTCTAAACAGTGGGCTTTCTTTAAATTATAACGGAACAAAATTTATTTCAAAAAATGGATTACTCGATTTGCTGAACGAAAACATGAACAGCGAAGGTCTTTATCCTATAATTCATTTAAAAGCGGAAGACATTGAACTTGCTTTAACACATGACGAAGGTTACAATGACGTATATTACTCATTTGTAAACGGTCAGCACACAACACAGGGTGGAACCCACTTACTTGCCTTTCGTGAAGCAATTGTAAAAACTGTTCGCGAATTTTACAAAAAAGATTTTGATGCCGCAGATATTAGAACTTCCCTTATTGCAGCAGTTGCAATAAAAGTTGAGGAACCTGTTTTTGAATCTCAAACAAAAACTAAATTGGGTTCAAAAGATATGGGTCCAAACGGACCAACAGTTCGTAATTTTATCATAGATTTTATTAAAGAAGCTCTGGACAACTTCTTGCACAAAAACCCAAGCACAGCCGAGATTCTTCTTAAAAAGATTCTTGAATCAGAAAAAGAACGTAAAGCAATTTCAGGAATTCAGAAAAAAGCAAGAGAATCTGCTAAAAAAGCCAGCTTGCATAATAAAAAACTTCGCGATTGCAGAGTACATTATAACACTAATCACGAAAGAAAACTTGAGTCAACACTTTTTATTACTGAGGGAGATTCAGCAAGTGGTTCAATAACCAAATCACGAGACGTGAACACACAAGCTGTTTTTAGTTTAAAAGGAAAGCCCGAAAATACTTTTTCTAAAGCTAAAAAAATAGTTTACGAAAACGAAGAGTTTAATCTTTTACAAGCTGCATTAAATATAGAAGAAGGCATTGACGAGCTAAGATATAACAACGTAGTAATAGCTACCGATGCCGATGTTGACGGAATGCACATCAGACTATTGTTACTAACATTTTTACTTCAGTTTTTCCCTGACATTATTAAACACGGACATGTTTATATTTTACAAACTCCGTTATTTCGAGTTAGAAATAAATTAAAAACATTCTATTGTTATAGTGAGCCAGAAAGAGCTGCAGCAATTAAAAAGACAGGTGCAAATCCAGAAATAACCAGGTTTAAGGGATTGGGTGAAATTTCTCCAGATGAGTTCAAACACTTTATTGGAAAAGATATTCGACTTGATCCTGTTCGTTTAAGCAAAGAAGATCATTTGTCATCTATGCTTTCATATTACATGGGTAACAACACACCAGAACGACAAGATTTTATTATTGATAATCTTAAAGTAGAAGCTGATTTTGTAGAAGAATAATTTTCATCATAACATGAGCGAAATAGAACAAATAAACGACGACAATAACGAATTAGAAAATAATGCCGAAGAAGAAATAGCTTCCGGAAAAAAACCTCATTCATCGTCTTTGCACCCTGTTACATCTAAAACAACCCGACTTGCGGGTATGTATAAAGATTGGTTTTTAGAATATGCATCTTATGTTATTTTAGAACGTGCTGTTCCACATTTAGACGATGGTTTAAAACCTGTTCAGCGACGTATTCTTCATTCCATGAAGCGCATGGACGATGGTCGTTATAATAAAGTTGCAAATATAATTGGTTTCACAATGCAGTTTCACCCTCATGGTGATGCTTCTATTGGTGAAGCTTTGGTACAGCTAGGACAAAAAGATTTATTGATAGACACACAAGGAAACTGGGGAAATATTTTTACGGGAGATAGCGCTGCTGCACCACGATATATTGAAGCACGACTTTCTAAATTTGCAAATGCAGTAGTTTTTAATCCTAAAACAACTGCATGGAAACTTTCGTATGATGGTCGTAACAAAGAGCCTATTACACTTCCTGTAAAATTCCCTTTATTGCTTGCTCAGGGTGTTGAAGGTATTGCAGTAGGGTTAGCTTCAAAAATTTTACCACATAATTTTATTGAACTAATTGATGCCTCAATAGCATATCTTAAAAAAGAAGATTTTGAACTTTATCCTGATTTTCATACAGGAGGAATGGCAGATGTGTCGAGGTATAATGACGGACTTAGAGGAGGTGCAGTAAAAATTCGAGCTAAAATTAAAAAAATTGACGCAAAAACTCTCCTGATTAGCGATTTACCATTTGGCTCTACTACAGAAAAGCTTATAGATAGCATTCTAAAAGCTAACGAAAAAGGTAAAATCAAAATTAAAAAGATTGACGATAACACCGCAGAAAATGTTGAAATTTTAATTTACTTAACACCAGGCACATCACCAGATAAAACTATAGATGCTCTATACGCTTTTACGGGTTGCGAAATTTCAATTTCTCCAAATGCTTGTATTATTTCTAAAGACAGACCTCATTTTATTGGCGTAAAAGAAATTCTGAAAGCATGTACAGATAGGACTCTTGCAATGCTAAAAATGGAGCTTGATATTAGACTAACAGAGCTAGAAGAAGACTGGCATTTCTCTTCACTTGAAAAGATTTTCTTTGAAAATAGGATTTATCGCATACTCGAAAAAGACACAAAAACATGGGAAGATATTATTGATGCAATAATTTTGGGCTTTAAACCATATAAAAAACTTTTAAAAAGAGCAATTACTGATGAAGATGTAACAAAACTTACAGAAAAACCCGTTCGCAAAATTTCAAAATTCGATATAAAGAAAGCTGACGAACATATTCGTTCAGTTGAAGAAGAAATTCAGGAAGTTACAAATCATTTAAAGAATCTAGTTCTTTATACAATTAATTATTTTAAACAAATTAAGAAAAATTTTGGCGAAGGCAAAGAACGTAAAACCGAATTAAGAAATTTCGAAAATATTCAGGCAACAAAAGTTGTAGTTGCAAATGAAAAACTATATGTAAACCGCGAAGAAGGTTTCTTTGGCACAGGATTAAAGAAAGACGAATATGTTTGCGATTGTTCCGACATCGACGATATAATTGTATTTATGCGAAATGGAACATATCAAATCTCAAAAGCTACGGATAAAGCTTTTGCAGGTAAGGATATTATTCATATTGCTGTATATCTAAAGGGCGACGAAAGAACAATATACAATGTAATATATAAAGATGGTAAAAACGGACCATCATTTATGAAGCGTTTTGCGGTAACAGGTGTTACAAGAGATAAAATTTACGATATAACAAAGGGTACTGAAAACAGTAAAATAATGTGGTTTACTGCTAATAGGAATGGTGAAGCAGAAGTTGTAAAAGTATTTTTAAAACCAAAGCCTAAATTAAAAAAACTGATAATCGATGTTGATTTTAGCGAATTACAGATTAAAGGTCGTAGCTCACTTGGTAACCTTGTTACTAAAAATGATATTCATAAAATTCAATTTAAAGAACAAGGAACCTCAACACTTGGTGGCATTCAGATTTACTTTGATGATGTAGTAAAAAGATTAAATACCGGTGCTCATGGTAAATTGTTAGGAGAATTTACTGGTAACGATAAAATTATAACAATTAACAATATACATGGTACTTATAAAATATATTCATACGATTTAGAAAATCATTTTGAAGAAGATTTGGTGTTTATAGAAAAATATAATCCTAACAAAGTATTTACTGCCGTTATTTATGATGGCGAACAACAATTCTTTTATTTAAAACGTTTTCAGGCCGAAGAAACTGAAAAGTTTGCATCACTTATAGGAGATCATCCCGAATCACGATTTGTAACATTTAACTCACATAAATATCCTTATCTCGAAATAAAATATGGAGGTAGACATAAAAATCGACCACCAGAACAAATTGTTGTTGAAGAATTTATTGGAGTAAAAGGATATAAAGCAAGAGGTAAACGTATTTCGACATTTGAAATTGCTGATTTTCAATGGCTAAAACCATTAAAAGAGGAAGAACCTGAACCAGAAATTATTCCGAATAGTTCTCCTAATGATGCAAATAATATTTCACATGAAGATTTGAATGTAGATAATCAGGACCCTGCTAATCCAAAGCAAATGACTTTAAATTTATAACAAAACCCATGATAATTTACCTTGTTGGTTTTATGGGCAGTGGTAAAAGCACTTTGGGAAGACATCTTGCAAAGTATTTAAATTATAAGTTTATTGATTTAGATGCTGTATTTGTGTCAAAAGAAAAAATTAAAATTCACGATTTTTTTGAAAAATATGGCGAAAGTGCATTTCGAAAAACAGAATATGAATTGTTACGCCAAATAGACTTAAGTAATAATCTAATTGTAGCTACAGGTGGTGGCACTCCTTGTTTTAGCGACAATATGGATTATATGCGAAACACTGGAATAACTGTTTTTCTCCAACTCGAAGCTTCTTTACTTTGTAAAAGACTAATAAATTCTCATACCATCCGTCCAATGGTAATTGGAAAAACAAAAGAAGAACTTGAATTATGGGCAGAAGAAATGGTTTTAAAAAGAGCTGAATATTACAAGAAAGCTCACATAATTATCGATGCCAGAAATCTTTCTACCGCCCTTCTGGCAAATGTGTTAAATCCGTACATTTCAAATTCTATTTCTTAAGACTCTGTTTAATTACTTTAAACAATATTTCTCTACTTAGTGGTTTTGTTACAAAATCATTAAACCCACAAGCTTTTGCATGCTCACGAGTTTCTATTTGTGCATCTGCAGTTTGTGCAATAACAGGCAAATTGGGTCTTATTTTTCTTATTTCTTCGGTAACTTTACAACCCGAAATTTCCGGAAGATGCAAATCCATTAAAACAAGATCGATGTTTGCATTTTGTTTTATAATATTCATAGCCTCTCTCCCATCAGAAGCATGAATAACTTTTGCTAAATTTTTTTCAAGTATCGTTCTTATATAAAAATAACTCGCTTCATCATCTTCAACAACTAAAAAAGTAAGACCGTTAAAATTCTCGGAGATATAACTTTTAACCCTTTCATTTTCTATTTTAAAATCTTCATTTTTAAGAGGCTTATAAGGTAAAGTAAAATAGAATACAGATCCGTTTTTAGGCTCTGACTCTACCCATATAGAACCACCCATTAACTCTGTAATTGCTTTTGTGATTGCTAAACCTAACCCAGTTCCTCCATAATTTCTCGCAGTTCCTTCATCTGCCTGTTTAAAACGCTCAAAAATTAAATTTAAACTACTTTTCTGTATTCCAATTCCACTGTCTTTAACAAAAAATTCTAATTCTTTATTTTTTACCACATAGCCAAATTCAATTTTACCTTTATGGGTAAATTTTAAAGCATTTGATAATAAATTCACCAAAATCTGTTTTAGCCTTCCTTCATCAATTAAAATAAAAAGATCTAAATCATTAGGTGGTATATTTAATATTATTTCAAGGTCTTTTTTCCCTTTTTCGTTTTTATCTTTTTCGATCCAGTTTTGCAGATAACGAATAGTTTGATTTAAATTACAAGCATATTCAGAAACACGTAATTGTCCCGCTTCTATTTTTGAAATATCTATAATATCGTTAATTAAATCTAGCAAACTACGGCTATTAGAAGTAACCATATCAATGTATTCACTTCTTGTTTCCATAGAAATATCCTGATCTCTTAACAAATCAGAGAATCCTATAATAACGTTCAATGGAGTTCGTACTTCATGACTCATATTTGCTAAAAACGCAGACTTTAACCTATCACTTCCCTCGGCTTTTTCCTTAGCATTTTTTAATTCATTTTCATAAATCTGACGTTCGGATATATCAAATGCAATTGATAAAATATTTTGTTTCCCATTAATAGTAATAAGCTCTCCTGAAAAAGAACAACCTCCAACTCCAGATTTTCTTAAATATTTAATTACATAATTTTTTATTGATCCATTTAATTGAGTGTTTTTTAAGATATTCTCATAATCAGATGCTGATTCAAAAAATGGAATTGATAAAATATAATGTCCGATTATTTTACTTTTCTTAAGCCCGGTTATTTCTTCAAAACTTTCATTTACGTCAATAACAAGACCTTTTAAATCCATTATAAACATAGGTACAGGTGTACGATTAAATGAGGTTGAGAATTTTTCTTCGGATTGACGTAATATATCTTCAGAATTTTTTCTTCTTTGAATTTCGGCTTCTATAACTTTTGTACGTTGTTCTACTTTTGCTTCAAGATCTGTAGAATATCTTCTATAGCTTTTTATTAACACAAAAATAAATGGAAGAACAATTAAAAGTAAGAATAATGCTTTAACAAGAGTCATCGGTATTGCTGCCATTAACCGATCTTTAATAAAACTAATTTCCATATCTGCACAAAGCACATATTTTCTTCCATTTCTACTAATTTTAGGAATTAAAACTGTTTTTAAGGTTCCCCAGCGATCAGTATACTCACAAAAAGAAATAACACTTTTATTAAATGATTGATAAAAAGAAGAATCGGCTTCAGAATATTCCATCCAATAAGTCGTTAAATTTTCTCCTGTTAATAATTCTTCAGAAGTAGCATTAGATGATACAAAATATAATTTTCCATTATTCTCAATGATACTGTACAAATATTTAACTCCAAGATTATCGTTTTGCTTACTTAACAAACTCATTATCTCGTAATATTCAACTTTTGAAATTGAATCAGGACCAATAGCTCTATCGTGATAATCAACAGGCAATAAATACTCTATGCTTCTTGCAGCTTCAGTTAATTTTAAATCAACTTGTGCAACAATTTCATTTTTTTGATGATTATAATTCCAAAATGAATATAATGTTACACCAACAAAATAAATTAATATTGATGTTACTATTAGTCCAAATTGTGTTATTTTCTTTAATCTTTTAAACATTAAAATCTATTTTGCAATAATTATTTTTCTACTTCCTACTAATAGGTCCTTCTCAAAAATTTTAACCATATAAATCCCATTAGTTAAATTTGAAACATCAATACCCTCTTCGCTTTCAACAGAGAAATAAGTTAATTCTTCTCCTATTAAATTTATTATTTTTACATTTATTTTTGAACCTTCATTTGAATAATCAATATAAATTTTCTCTGATGCGGGATTTGGAAAAACATGTATTTCATCTTCGTATTTAACTTCATTAAGTTGATTTGTTACAGAAACTGGTAACATTATGTAAGAAGCATGTCCAATTTCATGAAATATTTTGTTAGTTGCGACTAAAGTATCTCCTGCAATATACATTATTAATCCATTATTAAGATTTTTATCATATTTTGGATAATTTGAAGAAGAAATATCTATTCTGATTGAATGACCTATTAAAAAAGTGTACGCTGTGTTAGGAAAATCAATTATTGCTTCATAAACCTGATTTGGAACAATTGAAGAAGTATCTGCAATAGAAAACCCATTTCTAAAACGCATCCTTAAAATACCATCAGATATTAACATCGAGCGACCATCAGGATATACATCACATAAACGAATTGTAAAATCAGTATCTTTTCTATCACTTTTAATAAAAATATGCGCAGATGGTTTACCTGAAATTTGAACTGGACTTGTTAATGCCTGTGTTGTAAAAATTGCTAAATCGTTCCTGGTTTCAACAACAGACGACTGATCATATGGACCTTGTAATAAATCTTGTCTAAGTGTTGTTCCGCCATGGGTTGGAGATGGATTTGAAGGATTGTATAAATACTGAGAATAATTATTTGCTAACGCTGGGAGAGTATTTGATAAAACACCATTATCATTTAAATAAAAATTCTGATTAGCATTTCCAATTGGAGGCCAAACAGAAGTAGCATTCCATGTGTTTTCACCAATATTAAAATAACGAATTGTTGGCTCAGAATCCCAACCATTAACTTGGTTTTTTAAATAAAAATCGAAAAAACGCAATGCCAACGAATCGCTCCAACCACAAGCTTCATTAAAAGTTAATTCTCCCTGATTACAAGTGCCAACCTGCGCCTGACCAAAGCCACCATGAGCCCATGGCCCCATTAGTAATTTATGCTTATTTCTAACTGTTACAGGTGAGGATTGTTTTATTCCTGAAAATAAATTCATCATTAAATCAATATTATGATCGTACCATCCACCAATCATAAAACAAGGAACATTAATTAATTGCGGATAAAAATTTGTGTTTTGTAAATACTGCCATGTTAAATTATAAAATGGATTTGCAAGTATACCTGCTGACATTCCATACCCTAAAGCATCAAGCTGCTGAACATACTCTGTTCTATATACGCCTCCGGGATAATACTCGCTGTATTCAAACTGAGAACCTGCAACTAAAGGAACGCAACAAGTTAAATGTGGTGGGTTTTCTTTAGCTGTTTGATATTGAATTTTTCCAAGTGCAGAAGGCCCCCAAGTACCAATTTTACCATCAGACCATGTTTGTTGGGCAATCCATTCTACAATATCGTAACCATCTTGACCACGATTAACACTAGCAACCATGGCACTTGCACTTCCATAAAAACCTCTCCAATCAACAACAACAAAATTATATCCTGATAAATTTAAATTAGCACCAATACCTAATGGTAAACCAAATCTGTAATAAATTCTATTATATGGAGTTTGAATTAAAATTGTTGGCTTTTGCAATCCACCTGATACAATATAAACATCTGCAGCAAGTTTTTTACCATCTCGCATAGCAATAGAATCAATCTGAGGCGTGTAAACCTGAGAAAAAGACAATAAACAAAAACAAACAAAAAGAAAGGTAAGTATAACGGATTTCATGACGAAACCTTTAAATTTTTACACTAATACTTTGTTATGTAAAATTAATAAAAAAAATGAATTTTTTACTTTTATAAAGATCTTTCAAATAAATTTGAGAAA
This sequence comes from uncultured Bacteroidota bacterium, assembly GCA_903872185.1. Taxonomy (GTDB): domain Bacteria; phylum Bacteroidota; class Bacteroidia; order Bacteroidales; family GWA2-32-17; genus GWA2-32-17. Next base: position 37,736 of record CAIQJL010000331.1, read on the forward strand.
AAAGAGTAAAACTGCCTATTTTGTAAGTTCCTGGAATACTTGCTCTAATGACATCTCTTTCTTTTGCATTGAGAGCACAGTTAATCCTTGTTTTACAGCAAATTGAAAAACTTCTGGTCTAATATCTTCTGAAGTATTCCCTTCAATTAACCAATTATATTGTTTTAAACCCTGAACCTTACTTACTCCTTTTATTTTAAGAAGTTCATCCCGGGAAACCGTTGTATTAAACTCGACTATTACAGTTTGGTGATTACTTGCTGAAGTTTGTCTTTGTAAGTCTTCTTTACTATTATCGGCAACAATTTTTCCATTGTTTATAATTATTACACGATTACAAATAGCTTCAACCTCCTGCATTAAATGAGTAGACAAAAGAACCGTTTTTTGCTTTCCAACCTCAGCAATTAAATTTCTTATTTCAACAATTTGGTTGGGATCAAGTCCAGATGTTGGTTCATCTAAAATAAGTACCGACGGATCGTGAATTAGTGCTTGTGCAAGTCCAACTCTTTGTCTATACCCTTTTGATAAAGCACCAATTTTCTTTTTTTGCTCAATAGTTAAACCTGTCTTTAAAATCATCTCGTCGGTTCTTTCCTTTGCATTTTTTGGACTTAACTTATATAAACGTGCTACGAAATAGAGATATTCGCGCACATACATATCAAGATAAAGTGGATTGTTTTCGGGTAAATATCCTATTTGTTTTCTTACTTCTAAACTTTTTTCAAGAATATCTAATCCGTTTACTAAAATCTCGCCAGATGATGGAGGAATAAAACCTGTAATAATTTTCATCATTGTAGATTTTCCTGCACCGTTTGGTCCAAGAAAACCAAAAATTTCGCCACTCGATATTTCAAACGAAACATTATCAAGGGCTTTTTGTTTCCCGTAAAATTTGGTAATTCCTTTTACGCTTATTGACATGTAATAATAAATTAATCTTTTGCGAAATTAAACAAATTCATCACAATCTGTTAAGTTTAAATCTTAAATAATCTCAAAAAAATATTTATTCTAATGTCAGTCTGAGGCACTCGAAGACTGAATGTTAAAAATAATAGCCATCCTTCGAGAACCTCAGGATGACTTAGTTTTATTACTTAAAACAATCCCTTCTTATGTTTTTCGCCCAGAACCTTTAACATATCTACTGTCATTGCATCTAAATCATAAGAAGGTTTCCAACCCCACTCTTCACGAGCAGCAGTATCATCAATTGAACGAGGCCATGAATCTGCAATTGCCTGACGGAAATCTATCTTATAATCAATAGTAAATTCTGGAATATACTTCTTTATACTTTCTGCTAAAATTGCAGGAGTAAAACTCATAGCTGCCAAATTAAAATCTGAATGATGTTTTAATTTTGAATAGTCTGCCTGAAACAAATCAATTGTTGCCTTTAAACAATCTGGCATATACATCATTGGAAGCATAGTATCTTCCTTTAAAAAACATGTGTACTTTTTGTTTTTAATTGCTTCATAATAAATTGCAACAGCATAATCTGTTGTGCCACCACCAGGAAGAGTTTCGTTACTTATAATTCCAGGATAACGTAAACCGCGAATGTCCATACCATATTTAAACACATAATAATCTGCAATAAGTTCACCTGCAACTTTCGTAACACCATACATAGAAGTAGGTTTTAAAACAGTTTCCTGTGGTGTGTTATTTCTTGGTGTTGAAGGACCAAAAGCTGCTATAGAACTTGGATTAAACACCTGTTTTAATTTTAATTCACGGGCAACTTCAAGCACGTTAATAAATCCATTCATATTTACATTCCATGCAAGTTGAGGATTTTGTTCCCCGCAAGCTGAAAGAATAGCAGCCATGCTAATAATTGCATCTACATTATATTTTTTAACAACGTCTGCAATATTATTAATATCGGTAATATCAACCTTTGCAACAGGTCCCGAATTAAGTAGCTTCTCCGAAGTAATTTCTTTTATTTCACCAGCAATTACATTTTCACCGCCATAAATTTTTCTTAATTCAAGGGTTAATTCCGAACCAATTTGACCGGCTGCTCCAATAATTAATATTTTTTTCATATTATAAATTTCAATACGATTTATTCAAAATAATTTTCAAAAACTGAAGTCGCAAATGTAATAGTTTTCATAAATAAATTACATGAGAACTTACATTGTTATAAAACACAAAAGAATCTCCGTCATGCTGAACTTGTCCTGAGCGAAGTCGAAGGGCAGCATCCCTTACCAATAAGACCCTGAAATAATTCGCCATGGCGAACAGGGTGACGATTGGTAAAATATTCTACAGCCCCCTTTGCCACTCTGCTCTTAGCCCAGCTATTTCAGGATTTTTAATTGCAAATTGTAATTGTTCCAGAAATAACTGTTTATCTCTTCCCAAAATTCCATTTAATACAAGATAATTCGAGGCATGATTACTTCTAAATATTGTACCTTCCAATTCTAAATGCGAAATAAAAACTTCCATTTCGTTTAATAAATCAGGAATTGTCATAGGAATATATTCCCCTAAAAATCTCTCTTTATATTTCTGCACCCCAAACGGAAAACTAAGTACCAATACCGAAGCAAATTCAGGTTGTATTGCATTTAAAATTTTTGCTGAATTTATTGCATGTTCGTTACTATAATTCATACCACCAACACCTTCCAAAATTATTACAGAAAGTTTTATTCCTGCAGCCTTTGCTTTTAATAATCCTTCAACTGTTGATGAATAAGTTTCACCTTTACTCATTAACTTAAGAACTTCATCATCACCAGATTCAATTCCAACGTAAACCATTTTCAATCCAGCTTCGCGTAGTTCAACCAATTCTTCATGAGTTTTAGCAAGAATATCTCTAGGTAAAGCATAAGTAGTAACTCTTCTATTTTTTGGAAAATTTTCTTTAATCGCTTTTAAAATGAATAAAAGTTTTTGAGTGGATAATACCATGGGGTTACCATCAGCCAAAAATATTTTTCTTATTCCGGGATCTATTTTAGCAACAGCTTGAATTTCTTTTAAAACGTCTTCTTCTTTTTTAACTCTGAAATTCTTAGTGGTGTACATTTCGCAAAACGAGCATTTGTTCCAAGTGCATCCATATGTGACCTGAAGAATTAATGAGTCTGCTTCACTTGGTGGACGAAACAATGGCTCATCATATTGTATAGGAAAATCGCGATAAAACATTTTTTATTTTTTCTGTAAAAATAACACGAATTAAATTATAAAAGCGTTGTTTTCATATTTACATTAAGCTCCTCAGGAGCTAAATAAATTCATTTTTAGTTTTTATAAACATTAAAATCCTACGGATTTTTAAAATGATCAAACATTAAGAAACTATTTTGAATTTTAATATTATTTTTTGTAAAAACATCAAAAGCGGAGGTCATATTGAGCCTGTCGAAATAGTGCGTGGGGCATTGTGCATGTCTTTCGAGGGCACTTCGGCAAGCTCAGTGCAGGCTCTCAAGATGACAGAATTGGGAATTGAAAGATAAAACGATTTAAATTTTTTAATATTATGGCTTCCTTACAATTGTTAAAATTCAAAACAGTTTCTAAATTAATCAACTTCTCGAACTTTAAGATTAGGTTTAACTTAAAACTATTCTTGATTTGTTTTTATACTTTAAGCACTCACAACTTTAAGTACTTTAGGCACTTTTGCCAAATCACATTCAACTAAATAAAAATTACCTATATAGGTATCTCGAATTAAATATTTTACTATCTTTGCAACTCATTTTTAGTAAAAACCAATTTTTAAAAATCATGTATTTAACTGCAGAAAAAAAGCAAGAGCTTTTTGAGAAATACGGAAAAAGTAACGGAGACACTGGCTCTGCAGAAAGCCAAGTCGCATTGTTCTCATTCCGTATTGATCACTTAACCGGTCATTTAAAGACCAACAAAAAAGATTTCGCAACACAACAAGCGTTGCTTAAACTCGTTGGTAAACGCAAAAAATTACTCAATTATCTTAAAGATCGTGATATTTTAAGATATCGTGCGATTCTTAAAGAACTTGGACTCAGAAAGTAAAACAAAAAAAGGCAATTGCAAATTGCCTTTTTTTATATTTTTAAAAATCATTAATCGAAATAAAATATGTACAAAGCTGTAAAAAAGACGATTCAACTTAAAGACGGAAGAACTATTGAAATTGAAACCGGAAAACTTGCGAAACAAGCTGACGGTTCGGTTGTACTTAAAATGGGTAAAACTATGCTTTTAGCAACTGTAGTTTCGGCTACTGAAGCTAAAGAGAATGTAGATTTTATGCCACTTTCTGTAGATTACCGCGAAAAATATGCATCTACTGGCAGATTCCCTGGTGGTTTTATGAAACGCGAAGCTCGTTCATCAGATTATGAAATTTTAGTTTCACGTTTGGTTGACCGTGCAATGCGTCCACTTTTCCCTTCAGATTATCATGCTGAAACTTTTGTAAATATTGATCTTATTTCTTGTGATCCTAACGACTTACCAGATGCTCTGGTTGGGTTAGCGGGATCTGCTGCTATTGCAGTAAGTAACATTCCATTTAACGGACCAATCTCTGAAGTTCGTGTTGCCAGAATTAATGGTCAATTTGTTATTAATCCTACACGTACCGATCGCGAAAAAGCTGACATCGACATGATGGTTGGTGCTACTTATGATAATATTTTAATGGTAGAAGGTGAACTTGACGAAGTAAGCGAAGAAGATATGGCCGAAGCTATTAAATTTGCTCACGAAGAAATAAAAGTTCATTGCAAAGCTCAATCAGAATTAGCTGCTGAATTAGGAATAGTTAAACGTGAATATTGTCACGAACATAATGTAGAAGAAATTAAAACTGGAATTCGTGCTTTTGCATTTCAAAGAATATATGATGTTATTAAAAAAGGATTAGTAAGTAAACATGAACGCGCAGATGCACTTCACGGAATTCGTGATGAGTATATGGCTACACTTACTGAGCCAGATGCATCAACAGTTGCAATGGTTAAACGTTATTATCACGATTTAGAAAAAGAAGCAATCCGCGAATATTATTTAACTGAACAAATTCGTTTAGATGGTCGTAAATTTGATCAGATTCGTCCTATCTGGAGCGAAGTTGATTATTTGCCAATGGCTCATGGTTCAGCTATTTTCACACGTGGCGAAACTCAATCATTAACATCTGTAACACTAGGTACAAAATCGGACGAACAATTAATAGATGGTGCAGTTTTTCAAGGTAAAGAACGCTTTCTTTTAAATTACAACTTCCCTCCTTTCTCAACTGGTGAAGCTCGTCCATACCGTGGTGTTGGTCGTCGCGAAGTTGGACATGGTAATTTAGCACACCGTGCACTAAAGAAAATGATTCCTTCTGATTATATGATTAACCCTTATACTATCAGAGTTGTTTCAGATATTCTTGAATCAAATGGTTCGTCATCAATGGCAACTGTTTGCGCAGGAACTCTAGCTTTAATGGATGCAGGTATTAAAATTAAAAATCCTGTTACCGGTATTGCAATGGGATTAATTTCTGACACAAAAACTGGTCGTTTTGCAATTCTTTCCGATATTCTTGGTGACGAAGATCATTTAGGTGATATGGACTTTAAAGTTTGTGGAACCGAAAATGGAATTACTGCAACACAAATGGATATTAAAGTTGACGGACTTCCTTACGAAGTGTTAGCAAAAGCTTTAGCTCAAGCTCGTGAAGGTCGTTTACATATACTTGGTAAAATTCTAGAAACATTACCTGCTCCACGTCCAGATTATAAACCTCATACTCCACGCATTGTTAGCATGACAGTTGCTAAAGATCAGATTGGTGCAATCATCGGACCTGGCGGAAAAATTATTCAGGATATTCAGGCAAAAACAAATACCATAATTTCAATCACAGAAGTTGAAAATGCAGGTATTGTTCAGATTTGTGCTCCAAGTGGTGATGCAATAAATACAGCAATTAAACGTATTAAAGCAATTATTGGCGATATCGAAATTGGCGAAATATTCGATGCTACTGTAAAATCTATAATGGAATACGGTGCATTTGTTGAAATCATGCCAGGTAAAGAAGGTTTGTTACACATTTCGGAAATTGAATGGTCACGCTTAAAAAGAGTTGAAGATGCATTACACCTTGGACAAGTAATTCAGGTGCAACTTTTAGAAATTGATAACCGTGGTAAAATGAGATTATCTCGTAAAGTTCTTCTTCCAAAACCAGAACCTCAGGTACAACCTACACAGCCAGAAGCTGAAAAATCATAACAAATATTAAACGGGCCTTGAGCCAGGTGTGGTCGGAAGAAATTCCGACCACTTTTTTTATGTCTTATTGAAGAATAAATAAGGGTTTCCTCCGCATTTAATTACGATTAATGCAATTACTAAATTTCTAATAACAAATAATTTATATACTAGTCCAATTTTAA
>CAIQJL010000332.1 GCA_903872185.1 uncultured Bacteroidota bacterium
AGCACTATTGATAACCTTAATTACTAACATTATATGAAAATTTACTTAAAGAAAAATATTTTGCTAGTTGCAATAATTGCTTCAAGTTTTAGTGTTTTTTCTCAAACAAATGTAGCTGGTGCTTATTTTACAAATACAAACTGGAGTATTTCAGGCAGTCCTTACAATCTTATTGGAGACGTTCAAATTCCTAACGGAATTACTTTAACTATTGATCCTGGGGTTCATATTAATTATTCTGGTAATTATGAATTGTTGGTTAAAGGAACAATAATTGCCAATGGTACAAATTTATTACCTATTGTTTTTTCAGGAAGTTCTGCAGGAAAAGCAATGATAATGTTTAAAAGTACTAATTTAAGTAATAGTCATTTATCAGATATAAATTTCAATGGGCCTAAAAATGCTTTGCAATTAGCAGATGAATCAGAGTTTACTCAGGACCCAATTAAAAATTCAGGTATTTTAACTGCTAGTTATATTAATTTTACTAATACTGCGATTCAGACAAAAGGATATGAGACTTCAGCTTCATTAATTCTAGATAATGCAACTATTATATCATCCTTAATCAAAGGTGTTTATCCAAGAAGTGAGCCTATTGAAATAAGTAACAGTGATTTAGCTAGTTGTGTTGTTAATTCCGATTCTTATAATCTAGGTATTAAGATTAATAATAGTATTATTAACCAAACAAATTTAACTATAGGTTGCTGTGGTGGAAATATTGAAATATATTTATCTCAATTAACAAATTCAAGTATTGGGGAAGGTGATGGGAATCCAAAAGTTGGTCCTGTAAAATTATTTAACAGTACGCTTAACAATACACCTATAAATCTCCCTTCAGCAAATTTTCAAGTTTCAAGTAGTACTTTTAATTATAATAATTCAACTTGTTTGTTATTTGGTAATGGTATTATAGATTGTTCGCAAATAATTGGAAGTAATAATGGAACAGCTATTGAAATAACAGGTTATTCTGGTTATAATATCGGTGGTTCAGTTTCATTAAATAATACTACTTTAAAAAATAATTTAAAAGGGATTAAAATTACAAATGCTAATGTTGTGAATATTGATAGTTGTAATATTTATAATAATTCTACATACAACATTGAAAATCTATCAACAAAAACAATTACTGCGAATAGAAATTGGTGGGGAACTACTGATCCAGCTGTAATAACAAATCAAATATATGATTACTATGATAATATTAATTTTGGAATGGTAAACTATTCAAATTACCTTACTGTATTAAATACAAAGACTCCATGTACTATATTAACTGGTATTTATAGCAATAATAATGAAATGTCAGATGTTTTAAATTTTGATATTTATCCAAATCCTTCTCATAACTTGCTTAATGTCGATTTAATAACAATTAATAAAGTAAACAAATATTCATTAGAGATTGTTAATCCTGTTGGACAAATTTTGTATTCTAAGCAGCTTGAATTTTTTAATAATACTTCTGAAATAATTGATGTTAGTGATTTTTCTAAAGGGATTTTTATTGTTAAATTGCAAAATGGAAATGAATATTATTTTAAGAAATTACTAATAGATTGATAATTTTAAAGCTAATACTCTGACAATTGTTATAGCTTTATATAAATTGATTAGTTTTTATACTTGCAAGATATAAGTGAGTAATAAATTAGTGTTGTAAATTTGATTATCCTTTTTCGCTAATCTGAATTAGTAATTCCTTATTCAATATCGAGATTTCACTACCATGTAATTCAATAATTTTATCATTACTGAATTCAGTTAATACACGGCTAATGCTTTCGCGTGTAGTTCCAATCATGTCGCTCATTTCATTTCTTGTAAGAGGAAAACAAAATTTGTCATTATTGAAAATTTTATCCGACATACATAATAAAGTTTCAGCTACTAATCCTGGTATTTGCTTTTGAGATAAGCTAACAGATTTCTGGTAATCGTATAATTCATTATTGCAAAGTTCTATAATAATTTCATGAGCAAATTTTCCATTTTTATAAATGAATTCTCTGAATATATTTGAATCAATAAAGCAAACTGTTGTAGCTTCAAGTGCAGTAGCAGAAAATTGGTTTAATTTTACTCCAAAAGTTGTTGTAATTCCAAGATAGCTTGGTGCCTTTATTATTCTAAGTATTTTTTCATTTACAGGCCCTTGCATATGAATTTTCACTAAACCTGATTTTAAAAAAGCAACATTTGTTGAAATTGCTCCTTGCTTTAAAATTACTTCTCCTTTTTTAAAAAGTACTTGTACTGCATTGCTTTCTAAAATTTCAAAATCCTCTGGAGATAGACTTTTGGCTGCTTCAGACATAATTAAACAATCTTTGCAACTATGCTTTTTCATTTTTTAGTATTAATTTTTTTAGTAAAAATACTATTAAATAACCATTTTTCATGTGACTTTGTTCACAATATTATTTGTGTTATTTCACAGCACTATCCCAGTTGCGTTTTTATGTTTAAAATAACTTTGTAATCACATATTAAATTATATACTAGAGTGAAATATGAAAAATAAAAAGTTAATATACTATGCGATTCGACTTGCCGGAATAGTTTTATTATTGACTCTAATTGTCCTTACATGTAATAAAGGCTCCAGAACAAATAACAACTCGATTCCCAAAGCCAAAAATCCTCTTGCTAATAGGTTGCTTCCGCACTTAGATCATAGTAGTTTTTTTAAAGATTCTATTGATTTGCCCCAGATGGTAACACAAAAGTGTATAAAATGTCATCCTAATAGTGCAAAAGAAGTAATGAAAACAGCTCATTGGACCTGGACAAGTGGTGATGCTGTTCGCAATGGAAAAGTCATTAAACTTGGAAAACGAAACCAGATAAATAATTTTTGTATTAGTGTTGTTGGAAATTGGGCTTCGTGCACAATTTGCCATGCTGGTTATGGTTGGGAAAACAAGGATTTCGATTTTACTAAAGAAGAAAATGTTGATTGTTTAGTTTGTCATGATGGGTCTGGAACATATGCAAAAACAAAGAAGGGTTTGCCGAATAAAACTGTTAAGTTAAATGTTGTTGCAGGGAGTGTGAGAAGGCCATATCGTGAAAATTGTGGAATCTGCCATTTTAGTGGCGGTGGTGGTATGGGTGTAAAGCATGGTGATCTTGACGAATCATTGGTAAATCCAAATCAGGAACTTGATTTTCATATGGGTAAGCTAAATTTTCAATGTGTTGATTGCCATACAACTCATCAACATGTTATACCAGGAAAAGTAAATACTACTTATACTGATGAAACAAAAGTGGTTCGTATCGAATGTGATAATTGCCATACAGAAAAACCTCACAAAGAAAATCGACTCAATGAACATGCTGTTAGAATAGCTTGTCAGACATGTCATATTCCTGAATTCGCAAGAAAGCTTCCAACTAAAATGACATGGGATTGGTCAAAAGCTGGCGATTCCACTAGAAAAGACAGTCCACATGAATATCTAAAGATCAAAGGTGAATTTCATTATGAAGAAGATGTTGTTCCAACGTATGCATGGTTTAATGGAAAAATGGATAGATACGTTGTTGGCGATAAGCTTGATACTGCAAAAGAACATTATATTAATCGTCCCCTTGGCTCAAGAAATGATTTAAAAGCAAAAATATGGCCATTTAAAGTACATCATGCAGAACAACCATACGATCCTATTAATAATATTCTTATACCTCCTATAACTTCAGGCGAAGGTGGATTTTGGACTAAGTTTGATTGGAGCTATGCAATAAAGAAAGGTGCAGAAATTAACAATTTGCCTTATAGCGGAAAATATGGTTTTACTCCAACAAAAATGTTTTGGCCAATTAACCATATGGTAACTGCCAAAAAGAAAGCATTAACTTGTAAAGATTGTCATTCATCAAACGGACGTATCAATTGGGTAGAGCTAGGATATGATCATGATCCAATTCAATAACAAAATGCATTAATAATTAATTTAAGATAAAATGAAAGCTAAACCAAATCCTGTTAAAAATCCATACTTTGCAGGGACAATACTTGGGGTGGTTCTTTTTGCTGCCTTCGCACTTACACATAGTGGACTGGGTGCGTCAGGAGCCATTGCCCGTATTCATGTAGCATTTACAAAGTTGTTTTGGCCATCCCATGTTGATTGTGTTGGCACATTTGCAACTATGGGCGCTGGTGACCACAATGCGCTTGATCATGCAAGTATATTTCTTTTGTTAGGCACTTTTGCAGGTGGAATGTTATCTGCATGGCTTAATGGAAGAATGAAGGTAGAAGTGATAAAAGGCCCAAAAATCACGAAAGTTCAACGATTGATTTTTGCACTTCTTGGTGGAATCATAATGGGTTATGGTGCCAGGTTTGCACGTGGATGCACTTCCGGACAAGCTTTGTCGGGTGGAGCTGTTCTCTCGCTTGGTAGTTGGGCATTTATGTTCAGTGTATTTATTGGAGGTTATGCAATAGCATACTTTGTTCGCCGACTATGGGCAGATTAATTTTAAACAAAAAAAATATTTAATATGTTACCTATTGATATTAGCGCAGAACTTGGGAAATATGGCGGATATGCTATTTTCTTTCTGCTTGGTTCAGGTTTTGGTATTGCTTTGGAGTTAGCCGGGTTTGGCGATTCGCGACGACTTGCCGCTCAATTCTACTTAAAAGATATGACTGTTTTAAAAACAATGTTCACAGGTATCATTGTTGCATGTCTTTTAATTTTTCTTTCATCAGCTATTGGCTGGCTTGATTTCTCCCTTATTGCAGTAAATCAAACATTCCTATGGCCCGGCATTGTTGGAGGCCTTATTATGGGAGTTGGATTTATTATTGGGGGATATTGCCCAGGTACTTCAATTGTCGCAACAGCCAGTTTAAAACTAGATGGACTTTCTTTTCTAGTAGGTGCAACTATTGGAGCAGGTCTTTTTGGAGAATCTTTACCTAGTTTTGAGAATTTCTGGAATTCTTCATATACTGAGAGGTACCTTGTTTCAGATTGGTTGGGTTGGTCAATTGGAGCCACTGTTTTTGCAGTAACCATATTAGCACTTGTAATGTTTTATGGTGCTGAAAAAATTGAAGAGTTTTTTAAGAATAAAGACACTGGAAATGAATGGACATGGAAAATTAAAAAACGGTCATATATTTATGGCGCTGGAATATTAATTGCAGTTGCTGCTTTGGTCTGGTCTATAGGTCAACCTGATCCGATACGCAAATGGAAAATAATGGAAAGTAAATATGCTAGTCAGCTTAGTTCGAAAGCAGTTTTCATTCATCCTTTGGAATATGTTAAGACCTATAATGAAGCAACCATTAAATTAGTAACTCTCGATCTTCGAACATCGCATGATTTTGAAATATTTCATTTGTCAGGTGCCGAAAATGTAAAATTGAACGATCTTCTAAATACCAAGGTGGTGGCTCCGCTTGCACAGCTTCCTCCGCAAGGTGTTGTTGTTCTTATTGCTGATAATGATTCTATTTCTGTTAAAGCCTGGAAATACCTAAAGGTACAGGGTGTGTTAAACTTATATATCCTTGAAAACGGCTTACATAATTGGAATAATCTTTTTGCCGGCAAAACAATTTCTGGAAAGACATTCAATCTTGCCTCTCCTCCTTCTGAATTGCTTGAGCAATTTCCAAAAGACTCTTATGTAACAAAAATAAAAATAGGTTCTAAAAAACGTGCCGGAGGGCTTTGCAGTTAATTTATATTATATCCTATGAAAGTACCATCTTCAATAAATAAAATAATGAGTAGTTTGCTGATTCTTGTATTAGCGACATTTGTTACAACAGCACAACAGGCTCCAAAAATATCCGATTTCTCAAATACGGATTGTATAACATGTCATGAACAAAATATATCCAGCCATGCTTACAATGCATCGGTACACCAGTCGTTAAAATGTACTGCATGCCACGTAAAAGCAGAGGAAAATTTTGAGAATAAAAACATCGATGGGAAAAAGACTTGTAATTTTATATTTAAGCCCATGGATTGTAGTAATTGCCATAAATCAAATGTGAAAGAACACGCAGGAAGTATTCATAATTCAACGCGATTACCTATTAAATGCTCAAAATGCCATACTGATATTCATACAATAACATCAATCAAAAATAATAAAATTGCCTCTGCAAAACTTTGTAGCAGGTGCCATGAGAAACAGTTATCTTACTTTAAATCTACTCATTATCAGGCGATTGTTAAGGGAAATAAAGATGCACCTACCTGTACTGATTGCCATGGTCTTCATGCCATCAGCAAAATTGACAATGTTGCTCAAGGGAGGTCATTCCATACTCAGGCATGTATGAAATGTCATGCTGATGAAAAATTGATGGCCCATAACAAAGTGACTACAATTGCGCCAAAAACTTATTTTGAGAGTTATCATGGCAAAAATATTCGACTCGGATATCCTGAAGGAGTTGCTGGTTGTGCTGATTGTCATGGTGCTCATGATATTCTTCCTGAGAAAGATCCTAATTCAAAAGTAAATTCGGCTCATTTGATTAATACATGTAAACAATGTCATCCAAATGCAAGTAAAGGATTTGTAAAGTTTATTGCTCATGCTGAACCGACAAACAAAAGTAAATTTCCTGCCCTCTATTGGGTGACTATTTTTATGAATGGATTGTTGATAGTGACTTTTCTTTTCTTCTGGATTCATTCCTTGCTATGGACATTAAGAGGTTACATCGAAAAAAAGCAAAATCGAAATGCTGAATATTTTCCTGGCTCAACACATTCTAATGAAAATATAAAAAAGAAACCAAAAATTTATCGCCGCTTTAGTACTGTGCACATTATATTACATCTATTCGTTGTTAGTAGTTTTCTGGGTCTAGCTTTGACCGGACTTCCACTAAAATTTAATTACACAACCTGGGGCAAGACTCTGATGGATTTTTTAGGTGGAATAAATAATGCTGGAATTATTCATCGTATTTGTGCAATTATCACTTTTGGTTATTTTTTCGTGACACTTGTTATGAGTACACGTTTTCTTTTTCCGAAAAATCCTACAGTTAAAGAAACCTTTTGGAAACGATTATACGGTTACGATTCGCTTTTTCCAACTAGGAAAGATCTTCGAGATATGAAAGCAATGTTCCGTTGGTTCTTTTTCCGTGGACCTAAACCTTCTTTCGACAAATGGACTTATTGGGAAAAGTTTGACTTTTTAGCAGTCTTCTGGGGAGTTGCAATTATTGGATCAAGTGGATTAGTTCTTTGGTTTCCTGAATTTTTTGGACAATTCATGCCTGGATGGTTTTTCAACATGGCAACAATCATTCATTCTGACGAAGCTCTGTTGGCTGTAGGTTTTATTTTTACTGTTCACTTCTTCAATACACATTTTCGTGCTGAAAAATTCCCAATGGACTTTGTTATATTTAATGGTCAAGTTACGGAAGAAGAGATGATACACGAGCGCAGCAAACAATGGGACCGTTATAACGAACTCGGTATTACCGAAGAATTTGAAGTTAAAAAACCCAGTCCTCTTATTTGGGATATAGCGCTACGCTTATTTGGCCTTATGGCGTTACTTATTGGGGTGATTTTAGCTTTATTGATTTTATATACCATCATTGGTATGGGTGTAAATTAAGCGTAAAAAGATTTTATTATTAGGCTGTTTATTTTAAATGTTAAATTTTTGTTAATTGAAAACGGGCGGATTCTATCCGTCCGTTTTTTATTTATTAATTAGTAACTCAAGGCAAAGCCTTAGCCTAAGAATTATTGTTTTTATCAATATGCTTTTACCCACGATATCATGTAACTTGCTGTTATTTATTTATTCTCAGTTCTAAAACATTACATACTTTGTTGTTTTAAATAAATGTTTTATATTTGAGTGTAATTATTTTTAAGCAATTATAATCGATTATAACTAACTTGGATTGCGAGTATTGACGTGTTAGCAAAGATTAATGAATGGAATAATATTATGATTAACCTTAGTTTTGACTATCAAGAAAATATTTTGAATGTAAAACCATTAGGTTCAATAAACCTTGTTGACATTTTAAATGGTTATGAAAATTTAATAAATAATAAATCTTTGCCAAAGGAATTAAAAATACTTGTTGACTATCGCGAAACAGTAATTAACATAAGTGAAGATGAATTACCTTTTATAATTGAGAAAGTAGAAATACTATTAGAAAATTTCATTTCAATTAAACAAGCTATAATTCATGATAATCCAAAAAGCACTGCCTTTGCTATGCTTATTTCATTGCATATAAAAAGTGAAAAATATAGACTTCAAATATTTTCAACAATTGAATCTGCGAAACGTTGGCTTATTTTTAATTAATACAATTAGCATTTGCTAATACAGGGTTAAAATTTGCAAGCTGTTATGGGCAACTTAACACGAATAACAAAATTCAAATATTTAGCGTTATGACAATCCACTGCGGCGCACTGCAAAAAAATGCAAGGTGTTGGGTAGTTTTAAAGTTATTTTAAAAACTTAACTCTTTCGCCCCAACGGCTATCGGTTCCAAAGCCTAATTTTTCGAAAAATCTTTTTTGGTATAAATGTGTTTTGATAGTTTTATAATTCAGGCTTTGCATTCTGCTGAAAAAATCTTCAACCATTACTGTTCCAATTCCACGATTTTTAAGGTGTGATGTTATTAATACAGCATCAAGGAGTACAACGTTTTTGTCAATAATTTTATAACAAATTCCTCCAATAATTTTTTCGTTATTGTCAATTAAAATATAGTGTCTATCGTGCGTGGATGCTATTTTAGGGTAATTTTCAAGATAAAATAATCTGTACAAGTTTCCTATTTCAACTGGTTTGTCAGGATGTCTAAGGGTATAGTTCAATCCAAATTTATCAGTAATAATTGAATGCACGGCAGTTTGCTCTGTGTCTTTTAACCCGATTTTTCGGATTTCTATTTTTTTAGTAACATTGTACGTAGGGAAAACCAAACGGCTAAAAATTAGTTTGTCATCTTCGTCAATTAGCACTTCCTGCAGGTCAGATAGCTCGATACATTGTAAGGCTGGTTTATTATTATCAAAGAATAGTGATTCTATTAATTTGTCAAATGCAAAGCAGATAGGTTCTTCGGAATTTTTAAAATATGTTTGTCTATATAAATAATATCTGGAAATTTCTGGCTGAAGATATAGTCTGTAAAGCCTTTGCAGTTCTACTATTGTTTGCTCACATGCTTTTGAAGTAGCTTTTTTGTTTAGCTTTTGCCAATCCCAATATTCGTCAATAGCTGTCATTAAAGTTAAGGAAGGATTGAATTTTTCACTCCTCATTTTTATATATTCTGAAAGAATTTCAGACATATTTTCACCATTAGGACATAAAATATTTTCGGTATTAAATGCAATTAGTAAATCATTTAAGAACTTATCTGCATTGTTTTTATTAAGTGCTTCGTAACAAGCTTGAAAAACCCATCTGATATCAAGCTGTTTTTTTGTTTCTGGATAACAATTTACAGTTTTAATGTAAAAATTATTAATCATTGGTTTAACCAATGAAAGTGGATTCTGATATTCTTTAATTTCAGACATTGTTTGCAAAATAGCACCTTCGTGGTAGTCGAGTTCCGATACAACAACATTTGATGGCGTAATTAATGCTGGAACGATATTATTTCCGCTATTACTCCAGCTTCTATAAAATAATGTAAATGATTCAACAAAAAGTCGTCTCCAGCGATTCCTTGTTTTAATTTCTTCTTCTTCTGGGGGCATTATTGCAAGCTGGCATATTCTTTTCCATACATTTAATTCACCTTTGTATGCTACAGTTAACGCTTTTAATTCGGGACGGCAACAACCAATTCTTGGAAGAATTCTTGGATAAAATGGAAATCCTGCCATTGATAATAACCAATAAATTGATTTCTGATAGTCATCGGAATTAATGTTCTCACTTAAAATTAACAATAAATCGAAATGTTTGTTTGATGTTGTATTTATACTTATTCTGTAATTTTTAAATTTGTTTGAAGATTGAATAGAATATATCCAGATACCATCATTTGGTACATCATTTATTGAGAATGATGTCTGGTCAAAAGCAAGTAGTATTGATTGTTTTAAGAAAGTGTTGTCAGATAAAACATTAAATATTTTATTAATCTCATTTTCATCAAGTGCTTCATCAAATACTAATTTCGATTTAAGTTTTTCTTTAGTAAATTTAGGAGTATGAACTTCTAAATTTCCTTCATATTCTTTATAAAGTATTTCAATGTACTTTGTTGCAGCTTCAGAAAATTGCTTGTCAGCTTTTAATAGTATCCATGATGAAAGCTCAGCTCTAACTGAATTATAATATTCAGGATGGACAGAAACAAAGTTTACCAATAATTCAAAAATATTTTCAAATTGTTGGTGAATAATGTTAGTTGCGGGTGCATTTAGAATATTTCGATAAGAATGCATTCTTTTTCGTAATGCTTCTAATCTGCGTTTTTCAAGTTGTGAGAATGCAAGTATCTCTATTGATTCGTGATTTAAAAACGATTTCCCTGAATTTATAAACCAGCTAAATAGGTAATTGTAATTCTCTTCGGGTTCATCAAGTAATAATGTGCGATATGTTAAACAACGAATATCTTCATTATCATGTTCAGATAAAGCAAATAATTTTCGGCGAATTAAATCCTCAATTCTTTTGGTGTTTTCATTTAACATCAGATTTAATTCTTTAACTGCACTTATTGCTAGTTCGGTATTTTCGTTATAAGCATTTAATACTAAAGAATGTGTTTTTGCTAAATGATTATCTTTTACTTGTAAAATGTTTTTAATATTATAATTTACTGCTTTATAATTACTTAAATGTACGTCAATTGAAATATTTCCAAAAGGAATATCCCAGCCTTCTTTACAAGGATAAAATGCAGATAATTCATAATTACCACACCATAAAAGTGGTTGTCTGACTATTATTCCAAGATCAATGTAATTATTACTAAAAGTGTAATTTAAATTTCCAATTTGAAAACTGTCTTTATTAATTTGTATTGTTAATATTTTTGAATTAATCCTATTTTTTAAACCATTTTCAACTACAAAAATATCATCATCCAGAATACGCATATCGCGATAAAACCAAAGTGGAATTTTAATCGTAAGCGAATTAAACAAAAGTTCTACAAAGTTATTTTTATAGAGTTCATCAATTAATGTAGAAAAGTTTTTTAAAATATTTTTTCGATTAAATGAATTTTTAGAAGTTAGTTCGTTTTGTTCTATTGTGAAATCCCTATCTATTATTTCAAAATTTATTACACGGTCGTATGGAGCAAGATTTTGATTGCACATTTCAACAATTTGCCTGAAATATTCCCTTAGCATCTCTTTAGTAGTGCATACTTGAAGTAATGGTTCATCTAAATCAGGAACAATAAACAAAACATTATATGGCCTTCCATCACCAACTAAAAATGTTCGTTTTATTCCTGCAACTCCTTCAAATTTCTGTTCAACAACTCTTGGTGCAACTGTTTGTCCTTTATTGTTTTTGTATATGTCTTTTATTCTGTCAATAATTTCAAATTGCTCATTTGGCAAAATTCTGAATATATCGCCAGTACTTAATTTATAATCTAATTCATTTGGGTATTCAATTTCATCTTCAAAGTTTGCTTCTTCTAAATAATGTGCAATATAATGACCAGAAAGAAGAAGTTCTCCATTTTCATTTAAAGTTGGATATACACCAGGTAATGCTTTACCAACTGAGTTTTCAGTATATTCTCCGGGTTTCGTCATTGTAATGCCGCCTGTAGCTTCAGTCATACCGAAACCACTACAAAGCATTATGTTATTTTTTTCGAAAAACCTAAATGAATCCGGACTTAAATAACCAGCTGCTGATAGTCCCCATCTTAATCTTGAGCCAACAATATCTTTTAGATTTTTGGTTTCAATAATTCTTTCGTGTAATTGCGACCATCTTAAAGGAATACTAATAAAACCAGTAGGATTAACAATTGGAAAATATTTTATTAAAGTTTCAGTTGAAGGATTTCCACAGAATGTATATGTGCCTTTCCAGTACATCATCCCAAGCATTTCTAAGAATCTTCCGAAAGTATGATATAAAGGAAGAAAACAAAGTAAAACTTCGTTGTTACCAACATCAGGCAAAGCAGCTGCTCGAGCAAATCTTTTTGAAACTAAATTATACATCGAAAATGAAACTCCTTTTGGTAAACCCGTACTACCAGAAGTGTACATTACTGTTGCTACTTGTTTTATATTTCTTTTTACACGATCAATTAGTATTTCAGAAATTTCTAAACCATTTAATCTTTTATAAAATTCTCCGAAATGTAATAATGTAGTTTCTTCTGAACTTTGTTCGCTATTAATAAAATAAATAGTAAACTCTATATTAGTTTGATTTTTTAATTGTATTAATTGTTCGTAAGAATTTTCAGAATCAGTTAAAACAATATTTATTTCAAGACTTTTAAAAATGTGCTCTAAAATTGCATTATCAAAATGTGGATTTAAAGGGGTTACAGGAATATCATAAAGTAAACAGGCTAAATCGCAGCATGCAGATTCATAACTATTCTCAGAAATTATTGCTACTCTTGGTACATTGTTTTCAGCAGTTTTCCATAATGCTGCAGCAATTTCTCTTGTGTGAAGAAAAACTTGTTTGTATGTCCATTTTTGTTGTTTGTCTGATGAGTAATCCTGAAAGTAATAATTTTCTGAAACAGTCTCGATACGGTATTCGAGCATGTCAAGAAGATTATAACCCGATATCTGTATAACTTTAAAAACTGTTTCTGCCCAATGGTTTCTATTTTCGTCGGTGTTAAGTGATTTTAAATATATACTGGTTGATGTAAAATTCAGAAATTTTTTTAATACTGGTATTTCTGTTTGCTCGGTTAAGTATATATCTGTTTTTAAAAGTATTTGTAATGCTAATTCCGGATTATAAGTTTCTTTGTTTTCTCTCCAGCTAACTATTAAAGCATAAAGAAGTTTCGAATTACTTTCCATATTTCTAAAAAATATTTTAAATTCTTACAAAATAAGAATTACAAAATTTACAACAAATATCAATGTTGGAAAACGTATGAAATTAAATTTGCTCCCATTTTAAGTGCCAGCGTTCTTTTTTCGTCAGAATCTTTATGCACATCTGCATCTTCCCATCCATCACCTAAGTCGCATTCATAGCTGTAAAAACAAACTAAACGACCTTCGTGAAAAATACCAAAACCTTGTGCTGGCGCACCATCGTGTTCATGAATTTTTGGTAATCCTTTAGGGAATTCAAATTTTTGATGATAAATATCTTGAGAAAAAGGCAATTCTACAAATTCAGATTCTGGAAAAACCTTTTTCATTTCTCTTCTTACAAATTCGTTTATGCCGTAATTATCATCAATATGAAGGAAACCGCCAGAAATTAAATAGTTTCTTAAATTATGAACCTCTTGAGGTGTGAAAACTACATTTCCATGACCGGTCATATGAACAAATGGATAATTAAAAATATCTGGACTGCTGATTTCAACAGTTGCGGGTTCAGGATTTATATCGGTACCAATATTTTTATTGCAATATTTTATAAGATTTGGAAGGGAGGTAGGGTTAGCGTACCAGTCACCACCACCATTATATTTTAAAAGTGCAATACGAACAGAGCTGTTTTGTGATTGAGAAAAATGAAAACATAAAAAAAATATTGCTATAATTGAGAGTCTCATTATTTAAAGTAATAGAAATTTATAAATACAAAGTTATTAAAGAAAGTTGGAACTTGAGTTTTTTGATGTTAGTAAATCTTAAATGGTGGTTAATTTACTAAAGTTTTAATATTAATAAGAATAATTCTAAATAACTTGAATTTTTTAAGACTTTTTACCTTAACTTTGCTATACATTTTTTTTAATCAGTTTTAAAATTTTTAAATGAATAAAATATTAATTTTCATATTTGTTTTTTTCTGTTCAATTAGAGTTAACGCTCAAACGACTGCAATAGATTTTGATATAAGTGATTGTGCTGGAAATGCACATCATCTTTTTAGTGAATTAGATTCTGGTAAAGTAGTAATTATTGATTTTGTTATGCCATGCGGGGCTTGTCTTTCACCTTCAAAAACAGTATTTAATATTATTAATAATTTCAGGATTTCTAATCCAGATAGAATTTTATTTTATTTAAGCGATGGTTTTGGTAGTCACAGATGTGATACTTTAACAGTTTGGGCCGCAAATAATCATGTTGATTCAAATACAATTATTGTTTCAACTGCCTCAGTTAATTTAATTGATTATGGTTATCCAGGGATGCCTAAAATTGTTGTTTTAGGTGGAACAAGTCATCATGTATTTTTTAATAACGATGATGCTGCAGCAGGCGACTCAATTGGGTTATGTATAGCTATTGATTCTGCTTTAAATGCAAATAATTTAATTGTAGAAAACAATAGTATTATTAATAAAATAATTTTATTTCCTAATCCTGTAATAAGTAAAGCTTTTCTATCTTATTCGTTAAGCGAAATTGCTGATGTTGAAATTGAAATATTTACTGCAGATAATAAAAAAGTATTTTATGAAATAAACGAAAATATAACAAAGGGTAATCACGAAAAAGAGATTGATTTTGAAAAATTCTCAAATGGAAATTATATATTGAGAATGAATTCTAAAAAGGGAAGTAGTACCTACAAATTTTCAATTCAATAAACTTATTGTTTAACAAATTTAACAATGTTACTATTATTAAATTTAGCGAAATAAATGCCATTAGGCAGATCATTTGTATTTACAGAAATACTGTTTGATGATTCTGTTAAATTAATTGTTTTATACTTTTCCCCAATTACATTGTATATTTCAAGTGTTGAGTTTTCTGATAAGTTAGGGAAATTAAAAGTTATTTCATTTTTACATGGGTTAGGATTACAAATAAATTGTAAATTGTTATTCTGACTATATTCGTTAATGTCTGTTAAGTTATTAATCACTGTAACCTTTATATCGTCAAAATAATAGCCGTCAAAATTTGAAAAGTTGTCGCTTATCAGTTTAAATCTTAATTTAATATTCTGACCTAAATAATTACTTAAATCAATTTGTTCTTTTACCCAGGTACTTTGTGTTCCATCGTATAGTGGTTGGTCAATATCCTGATTTGAATTTCCCGGATGGTTGTATTTTCCACAAAGTGGTGTCCATGTTGTACCATTTGTTGAAGCAAGTACTTCAACATAGTCATATCCAGCTTCAATATCCCATTTTGCCCAAAAAGATAATTCGGCATATATAGCTGTAGAAAGGCTTATGTTATTAATTGTAGTAATTGTTTTATTCGCATTATCTGTATAATTCCCGGTTGGTGAGTCGGTAAAACTTTTTGAAGCAGAATAATAACTTGTCGAAGTAGTATTCCATGTTGCAGAAGCAGTCCAATTAGTCATATTGTTAGCAACATCGTTAAAAATTATTACTGGGGTTCCAAATACTTTGTTTATGGTATCTGAGTAATAAAAACCATAAGAGTTTTGAATTTTATAGATATATGAAATTACTTGTCCTGACTGTATTGAAGGTGATAGTGTAATTGCAATTGAATCTGTTTTTGTCTGAAAAAAATGCATGTTGTTAATATTAACAGGTAAGCCAGCTGAAATAATATTTGAGCTAATTGGTATAATAGAAACAGTAAAAGTAGCAGGAGTATCAAGACCTAAACTTTGAATGTTGAATTTTAAATAACCCGAATTACTTATGAATTTTGAGCCTAAGTCATTTATTGTTGCATATTTTCCGGCAAATAGAGCAAGGTAGAAATTCATATCGGCAAAAGATTTTGCAATAGTTTCTATTCTGTTAATTGCTGGCCAGAATCCGTCATTTGCATCACCAGCCTCGGGACCAAATGCAATTATTTTATTTTTAGTAGACTGTTCGCCATAAAACCAATCAAATGAGCCTCCATTTGCATTATATCCAATAGTTTGGTTTGGTGTACCATATGCAAAACCATTGGTTTTAGTCATTAATGTAGAATATTGTCGGTAAATAGCAGAGTCTACGCATGGCTGATCAATATATCCCCAAGGATTTAGTAACACGTTACTATAGCAATGGTAATCGATTAGAAGTTTAAAGTTATGGCTTTCAGTAAATGCTTTCATAGTTGAAGATTCAACTTCTGAAAATGCATTTGTACCACGATAAGTTTCATTGTTAATATCTGGAGATGATCCAATATCATCGTACCCCCATTGATAACCATAATTTCTGTTCAAGTCAATTCCTTTAGGATTACCTCCGGTATTTCTACAGTTTTTCCGGTGCATTCCACCACCACCTGGACTTATTGTTTCATTATATTTATATCCATCAGGATTTACGCAAGGCATAAAAAATAATTCTGTATTATCAACAATATATTTTACAGTTGAATTTGTGTTGTAGTTTTCTAATAAATAATACATGTAAAAAAATAATTGTTGCATTCCCATAGGCTCGCGTGCATGAGTTAGTGCAGAATAAAGAACTTCGGGTTCAGTTTCATCAATATTAGGATTATCTGAAATTTTAACCATCCATAGTTTTCTTCCTTCAATAGTTGTTAGAGTTCCAACCTGTTGTTTTATAGTTACAAGATTAGGAAAACGATGCTGCATGCTATCCAATTCTGCAAGCATTTCTTCTAAAGAATAATAGCCACCTTGTGAACCCAGTGAAAAATATTGTGGAGTTATATATTTATCTACAGAACAGGCGGCAGCATTTACACTTTTTTTTTTAGGAGAGTTTATACTGTCTTTAGAAGATTTGTTTCTTTCCTGATAAAATTTAGTTACATCGTCAATAATAATTTCATAGTTAAAACCATTATCGCGGATTATTGAAATCTCTTTTTCTGAAAAATCTGAGATTATATACTGGTCTTTTTTTACCTGTCCATTATCAACTGCAACTCCTAAAGAAGCCAATTTATTTAATTCGCCACTTTTAATGTAAACTTTTGCTTTAGAGTATTTTTGAGGTGTTTGAGATTGACTGTTTAGAGTCATAAAAACAGTTGAAATAGCCAGTATTATTATAATTATAATGTTTTTCATTACCATATTTTTTATAATTATAAAGATAGATTGAAATACAATACGTGGTTAAAAAAAGCTAAAGATTTTTATGAATGCAAAATTTTATGTTGTTTTGTATAAAATTTACAAAATATAACATGAAAAACCTATCGTTAATTTTAAATGCATTGCTCTTTATTGCAGTAATTGTTTTATTTATATTACATTTTAGCTCAAAACCATCAATAAACGATGATATTAAAAAGTCTGTAAATAAAACCGATTCAATACCGGCAAATAATGATATTGCTTACATTAGTGTTGATAGTCTTCTAAAAAAATACAATTTGTATGAAGAACTTGAAAATAAATTAATGGAAAAGCAAAAAGGAATGGAATCTGATTTAAACAGAAAATCAGCAGCTTTTGAGAAAGAAGCGGCAGAATTTCAGAAAAAAGTTCAGAGTAATAGTTTTTTAAGTCAGGAAAGCGCTCAACGCCAGGAGCAGGAATTAATGGAAAAACAACAAAACCTTTATAAACTTCGTGAAGATTTGTCAAATGAATTAGCTCAGGAAGGTCAGAAGTTAGAATTGCAATTATTAGATACTGTTACAAATTTCTTGAGAGAATTTAATAAAGATGGAAAATACAGATATATTTTAAATTCGGCTTCATTTCTTTATGGTAATAGTTATTTGAATATTACAGACACTGTTACAACATTATTAAATAGTCGTTATCAGCCTGCAGCAAAAAAAGAATAATAATATGCAGATTTTTGGGCATTATATAGAAAAACATGCCCTTTATTCATACTTTATCTCTGAAAAACCTAATGATGATTTATTTTTATCAGTGGTAATTCCATGTTTTAACGAACCTAATATTATTGGTAGTTTAAATAGTTTATGGGATTGCGATAGGCCTGATTGTTCGGTTGAAGTGATTGTTGTTATAAATGCTTCAGAAGATTCAGCTGAGTTAAGTATTAATCAGAATAAAATTAGCGAACAAAATATTGATGAATGGTTAAAAATACATTCTGATGAAAAATTTAAATTTTATAAAATTGTTTTAAATAGTTTACCAAAAAAAGATGCGGGTGTTGGCTTAGCCAGGAAAATTGGGATGGATGAAGCCGTGTTGCGTTTTGATTCAATTAATAAAGCTAACGGTGTTATAATAGGTTTTGATGCAGATTGTAAATGCATGAAAAACTATTTTTGTGAAATCGAAAAATTATTTAAACAAAATTCAAAATTAGATGGTTGTTCAATTCAGTTTGAGCATCCGCTTGAAGGAAAAGAGTTTGATGAATTTACCTATGCTGCAATTGCTTCATACGAGCTTTATTTAAGATATTATATTGAGGCTTTAAAATTTGCAAAGCATCCATTTGCATTTCAAACTATAGGATCATCATTTGCTGTAAGAGCTGAAATATATTGCAAACAAGGTGGAATGAATAAACGAAAAGCAGGAGAGGACTTTTATTTTCTGCAAAAGATAATTCAGTCGGCAAATTATGCGGAATTAAATACTACAAAAGTTTTTCCTTCGCCCAGATCATCAGACAGAGTGCCTTTTGGAACAGGTGCAGCCATTGGAAAAATGCAGCTTTCTGGTGAATCAAATTATATGACATACGATTTGCAGGCTTTTGAAGATATTGCAGAAATTGTTGAAAAATCTGGTGATTTGTTTGGAGCAGGTGAAGAAAAAATAAAATCAGTTATTGAAGAGTTCTCAATTTCAATGCAAAAGTTCTTAATGGAGAATGATTTTACAAAGAATGTTATTGAAATTAATTTGAATTCTAATTCGCAATTAACTTTTAATCAGCGATTTTTTAGATGGTTTAATATGTTTAAGGTTTTAAAGTATATGAATTATAGTCATCAGGTTTTTTATAAACCTAAACCTATTACTGAAGTTGCAATTAGTTTTCTCGAAAATTGTAATTGTATAACAAGTTGCAGTAATCCAAAAGGATTATGCGAGGTTTATAGAGAAATCAATCTAAATTATTTAATTATTAAGTCAATTTCTTAGTTATATTTGTAATTAAATTAATATTAAATTGAAGCAGTTTTCAAAATATATTCCCCAGTATTTTAAGTATTTGTTAGGAATGTATTTTATCAGCATATTATTTTTTACTGTGTTCAGAATTATTTTTGTATACACATCTAAAGAATTATTACCAGATCTTTCTGACTTAAATTATTATTTAATAAGTGCATTTGAGGTAGGCTGGCGTTTTGATACAGTAATTTCATGTTACATACTTGCTTTTCCTTTTCTGGTACTTTCTTTTTTAAATCTGTTTAAGATAAATTCGTTAATTACAATAAGGATTATAAAGTTTTTAACTGCATTAATTTTCATTTTTGCTTTTATGTTGTGTGCAGTTGATATCCCTTATTTTAAATATAATTTTTCGAGATTAACTGTTGCAGTCTTTAATTGGGTTGATACACCAGAAATGATGATTCAACTTATGTTTTCAGAGTTTAGTTATGTTATTTATTTAATGTTATTTATTGTTATTTCAATTTTATTTTCAATTGTTGCAAAATATATTAGAATTAAAACTATATCTAAAAATATTTCGGAGGAAAAATTTTCAGTTACAATAAAGTTAATTTACTTTTTGCTGATTGCCTTTGCTGTTTTTATGGGAATGAGAGGTCGTAAAAGTGCTCCTATTAAAGAAGGTAATGCTTGTGTTTCGACTAATGCCTTTGTAAATCAAATTGGATTAAATCCTGTTTTTACTTTTGCAAAAAGTATGATGAATAAGATTGAATTTATGGATGATAAAATTGCTTTAAGCGAAGTAAAAAGATATTTTAATAATGAAGCTAAAAATAAATATGATTCTCCAATTGCCAGACTGGTACTAGCAGATAGCGTATTTAAAAGATATAATGTAGTTGTAATTATTATGGAAAGTATGACTGCAAATAATTTGAAACGTTTTGGTAATATTTATAACATTACACCAACAATTGACAGTCTTGCAAATAATGGTCTGTCTTTCGATAATATATGGGGAGCAGGTAAACATACTTCAAATGGAGTTTATTCAACTTTATATTCTTTCCCGGGTATATGGAGCAGGAGGTCGACAACAAATGTTGAGAGGGCTGTTTATTCTGGTTTTCCTGGTGTTCTTAAGCAAAAAGGATATTCCACAACATATTTCACAAATCATGGAACAAGTTTCGATAATATAGGTGAATTTTTGCCCGAAAATCATTTTGATAGAATTGTTTCACAAGGTGATTATCCGCAAAATAAAATTGTTGGTATGTATGGAGTGCCCGACCATGTTATGTTTGAGAAAGGAATAGAAGTTTTATCTGAATTGGCTCAAAGTCAGAAACCGTTTTTTGCGACTTTTATGACTACAAGTAATCATGGGCCATATATTATTCCTGATGGTATTAAATTTAAACCTAAAAAAGGTCCTATAGAAAGACAAATTATAGAATATGCCGATTGGTCAATTGGATATTTTATGGAAATGGCTTCAAAGCAGCCATGGTTCGATAGTACAGTTTTTATTTTTACCGGTGATCATGGTGCCATAACAGATAACAATAAGTATATTATTCCACTTAGTTTTCATCATATTCCTTTTATTATTTATTCTACTGATAAATCAACTGAAAGTAAAGCTTATTCTATATTAGGAGGTCAAATAGATATTTTTCCAACTGTTATGGGATATTTAAATGCATCTTATGTTAATAATACATTTGGAATAAACTTGTTTAATGAAAAACGTGAATTTATTTATTATAGCGAGGATAATAAGTTGGTATGTATGAATAATGAATATATGTTTGTGTTTTCAAAAGAGAGAGAAGAAAACTTATTTAAATTAAAAGGTAATGATGTTTCAAACTGTATTGAAGCAAATAAAGGCATTGCCGATAGTATGAAAAAATATATGTTTGTAATGTTGCAATCAACGCAATGGATGATAGAACATAAAAAGACAAATGTAATTGCAGTTTCAAAATAGAGAAATTATGGTTTGTAGTATAGGATGCTTGCGCCAAGTATTTTTTTGTCATGTTGAGTGTAGCGAAGCATCTATATTCCTAATGCATAATTTTGTTGTTTTAGCTTAATAAAATCATATCTTTGCCCGAATTTTAAAATAAAAAGTGAAAACGTTAATTAATTTAAAGCCAGGTATTCCAAAACGTTATCTGTTATTTGTGGCTGCTGTAATTTGGTCATTTGCTGGAGTGAAGCTTAATTCTATAGGTCTGGTACTTTTTAATCCAGAAGATAAATTAGAATATTTTAAAATGGGAGGTAGCGTATTAGGTGGATTATTGTTTTACTTTTTAATGTTTTCTAAATTATCCAAAAAGCATATCGATAGAATTTCTCAATTGCCATCAGAAAAGCCTTTTATATTCTTTTTCTTTAATTTAAGAAGTTATATTTTAATGTCGGTAATGATGACATCCGGAATACTTACACGTAAATTTCACTGGTTACCTAACGAGTATATTTCTATTATTTATGTAACTATGGGAATACCATTATTTTTATCATCTCTTAAATTTTATTATTGGGGATTTAATTATTCGAAGTTAAAATAAATTTTAGAATAAAAAAAGGGACCTAAGTCACCTAAGTCCCTTTTTTTATAAGATATTTTTTTTATATTGTTATAAATTTGTCTTTGCTAGTCTGGCAAAAAGCACATTTATCATCCATAGTAGCTTTATCGTATGTGTTTCCACAAACAGGGCAAACGGTATATTCAAATGGCAAGGTATTTTCGCCAGTTGAACTTAAAGCTTCTAAAGCTTTTTTGTAAAATTCATGATGTTTCTTTTCTGTATCAAAAGCCCATGTGAATGATTTTGTAGCTTTTTCTACATTTTCGGTTTTAGCATCGGCAAGGAATTGAGGATACATAGTTGCAACTTCGTAACCTTCACCATCAATAGCAGCTTGTAAATTTTCTGTAGTTGTTTTTACTTCAAATTCTGGTTTAAAATCTTCCATTTTTTCGCCCAATTCTTCTAAAACTTTTCTGTGGTTATCAGCATGTATAGCTTCAGCTTTTGATGCTGCATCAAATAGTTTAGCAATAGTATCGTTTCCTTCTTCTCTTGCTTTTTGAGCAAAAGCAGCATACTTAGCACTTGCAGTTGTTTCGCCTTTAATACCTGCTTTAAGGTTTTCGATTGTTTTTGTTGGTTTTGGCTGATTACAGCTTGTAAAAGCAATCATTGTCGCCAATGCAAAAAATAAAATGTTTCTCATAGTAATATTTGTTATAAAATTTAAAAATTAAAGTGGCATCATAAAATTATATACAAGCGATCCTCCTAGAAAACCTGTAATACTTACAGAAATTGTAGCTAAACCATATAATACAAATTCAACCCATTTTAAAGTAGAGTTGGATTTGTTTTTGTTTATAATAAAGAGGCGAAGTAAGGATGTTGCAAATAAAATTCCTACTGTTATCCATGCAAACATTTCGTGTGTCTCCTGTGCTTCACCTGCTGAACCAGATAAATCTGATGTGAATAAAATTCCAGAAAGTAAAGCAGTAATTGCTGTTAATGTTCCAACAAATAATAAATAAGCTGCTGTTTTTGCTAAATTTTCTTCTTTCTTAAATATTAATGAAGCAAAATAGAACATGAATCCAAAAACAACTAATGCAATTGGAAAATGAACCAACATTGGATGAAAATGACTGGTAGAAATCATATTAATTATTTTTAATTATTTGAATTGCAAAGTTATAATAAAAAATAATTAAAAATCAAAAAGTTCAGATAAAAATCCTTTTTTGTGTTTTGTATTATGGCCATAACCATAATTCTGATGGCTATCATAGTGCTTTTCGTGATGGTCATTATGTTGGTTATTATGATTGTTTTCCCTAGTATATTGCGAACCATATTCATTTGATCGCTCAATTATTTTTTCGAGTTCACCTCTGTCTAACCATACTCCTAAGCAATTTGGGCAATAGTCAATTTCTATTCCTTTAGTATTGGCTATTTTTAAACTATTGTTACATTTTGGACAATTCATATTTATATATTTAGATTGTTATTATTTTGCGCCATTCCAAATTTGATCAATTATTCCTTTAAGTCCGTTTTCTCCTACATAACTTATTAATTGCATTATTAACGGAAATAAAAGTACAATAGCAAGAATAACTACTACAATTATTATAACTGCAGCAATCATTAGCATTGATTTAAATTTAGGATTGCTTCGCACTTTGTTAAAAATTTCATGCTTTATGTCATTATGATTATTATATGAATGTGATGAATGGCTATGTTCATCATGTCCATAATGTTGATCGTAACCATGTCTTTGGTTTTTGTGACCTTGTTTGAAAATTTCGTCGAAATCCATATTGTTTTATTTTTAATGAAATGAGTAATTTATTTAGAAAATGCCAATTTTAAAACCCATTGAAAAAGTTAATCCCATAATATCTTTTTCTGATAAACTTCTGTAAGAAACACTACTTGTTATTCTGTATCCAGCTCCGATATTGAATTTAATATATTTCATTAAATTTATTTCTATAGCTAAACCTGGTTCAAAGTAGGCAAACCATGGATCACCACTTGGTGAGGATAAGGTGTCACTTTCATATGAATCTTTTAAATCTAATTCTGTGTGTCCAATTCCTATTTCAATAGGTAAATTTAAATGAACTGCTTTAGTTGAAAAAAATGAATATTCTAATTTTAAAGCTCCATATTTTTGATCCAGGTAAAGACGTTCATCTAATTCCCCATCAGGTGTGTATTCGTTTACAATAAATTTGTACGATAATTCTAATGTTAGTTTATTGTTAAATGTTACACCAGCTCCAATGCCAGGAAAAACTGCCGTAGAACCGGCTATTTCGCCAATTTGAATATATGGGTTAATAAAATAACCAATGTGTGATTTTTTGTTTTCAAAAATGGTTTTTATTTCTTCATCTGTTTGTGCTTGAGTAATAAGTGCAAATGTGCAAAATATTACTATTAATATATTTTTCATGTGATTTGTTTTTTTTCGTTAAATGGTTCAGTGTGAACAAATACTTCACAACGATCAATTACTTTTGAAATTTCTATTTCAATTTTATCACAGATTTCATGTGCGTTGTTTAGAGTAAGATGTGGATCTAATGTTATTATAACACTTACAAAAGTATCGGCACCCGCTGATCTTACTTTTAAGCTATGAAAATTTTTAATTTCAGGGAATGTAGATAATGAATGTTCAATTTTGTTGATTTTATCCTCTGGTGCTTTATC
>CAIQJL010000333.1 GCA_903872185.1 uncultured Bacteroidota bacterium
AAGTTTCATTTTTTCAATTGGCACCAATGTATGCAATTACAATATTAATATTGTCAATTGGGTTATTTCCAAAATATTTTCTAAATCTATTAATGAAGCCTGTAGAGTTATTTTTAACCACAAATCAAATTACCTTTATTCCATTTCAAGGAAAAGCATTTGAGCTAATGCAACCTATTACCTGGGCAATGTGGGTATTTATTCTTTTAATAGCTATTCTTTACTTTGTTAGAAGATTAGCTACTCTTAATAAAAAAACTACTATTCAGCCGACATGGGGATGTGCTTATGCATCACCTTCTCCAAAATTACAATATACAGCAAGTTCTTTTGTAAAATCATACAGTAAAATATTTAGTATGTTTTTTTTAATGAACTCTAAAAAGGAGATTAAAGTAAATGGAATATTCCCAACAAAAGGACATTTAGAAACTCACCCATATGATAAAGTAGAAAAATTTTTAATCGATAATCCGATAAGATCTTATAGATCTTTTATGGGAAGATTTCTTTTTTTACAGAATGGAAAATTACAGTTTTACCTATTATATGGGATAGTTTTTATTGTTGCAGTAATTTGCGTTCCTTTATTTTACGAAAAAATCTGTATGTTAATTGACTTTTTTAAACGTTTATAAATATGTTAAGTATTGTTTTAATAATAATTGCAGGAGTCTTTTTTACGGGTGTTATTATCCGTACAAAAAGTATTGCATCTGGACGAAAAGGACCTGGAATTTTTCAGCCAATTAAAGATGTAATTAGATTATTTAAAAAAGGCGCTGTATATAGTGAAACTACAAGTATTATTTTTCAAATTGCACCAACAATATATTTTGCGTCTGTTGTTATGGCAATGCTTGTTGTTCCATTCGGTCAATCTAAAGGAATAATAAGCTTTAATGGCGATTTTATTTTCTTTGCTTATGTTCTTGCTTTAGGAAAGTTTTTTAGTATTATCTCAGCGATGGATACCGGTAGTAGTTTCGAAGGTATGGGAGCCAGTCGTGAAGCATTGTATTCTATGTTTGCAGAACCTGCATTTTTTGTTCTAATGGGCTCTTTAGCACTTCTTACTGGCCACACATCATTTCAAGAGATATTTCAGGATTTACATTTAGGTTCATATATTAGTTATGCTTTAACAACACTTGCAACTTTTGTTTTGGTAATGATTGCAATGATTGAAAATAGCCGTATGCCTATTGATGACCCAAAAACACATCTTGAGCTTACCATGGTTCATGAAGTAATGATATTAGATAACAGCGGTTTTGACTTGGGTTTAATTTTAACAACAGGTCATTTAAAATTTGCAATTTATGGAGCATTAATAGTTAATCTTTTTATTGGTAGTTTTGATATTCAATATGCAATTCCATTATTTTTTACAATTCAGTTTTTTATGGCAGTTTCTATTGGATTAATTGAATCTTTTATGGCAAGATTCAGAATGAATCATAATGCTCAGTTTATAGTTGTTTTAACTTCGGTAAGTTTACTGATATTTTTTGGTGTGTTATTAATGTTAGGAAAGTTTATATAATTTAAAAACAGTAAAAATGATACATGTATTTTTGATAATATTTCTTATTTCTC
>CAIQJL010000334.1 GCA_903872185.1 uncultured Bacteroidota bacterium
GATTTGTTACATTATAAAGTTAAAGATCCTTCTTTTCATAATTGGCTTGCATTAGCCATGGCAGTTAGGAATAATGAAATATCTGATTTCCCGGTTTGTAATAAAAGTTTTAATTTATCGTATTGTGGGCACGATTTATAACAAAAATAGAAATGTTTAGCAATGTAAAAATATTATATCATCAAGGTAAACAGTTTATTCCTGATGTTACAAAAGTCGAGGTTCCTGGTATATTTAGAGGTAGACCAATTATTAGCCTCGAAAAAGTGGATGAGGTTAAATTAATTGAGCTTTGCCCAACTTCTGCTATTGATAAAAGTCCTGTTAATATAGATCTTGGCAAATGCACTTTTTGTGGTGAATGTGCAAGAGTTTTTCCTAATAAAATTTCTTTTACAAAAGATTATAAAATATCTGCTAACAAAAGAGAAAAATTAATTATTAATGAAGGAGAAGATCAAAAAATAGAATTAAATCCAGAGTTAATAAGAAGTGAAATTTATAAAATGTTTGGTGGTTCTCTTAAGTTAAGACAAATTTCTGCAGGAGGTGATAATAGTTGCGAAGCAGAATTAAATGCAGCAGGAAACGTTAATTTTGACATGGGTCGTTTTGGAATTGAGTTTGTTGCATCTCCCCGTCATGCTGATGGAATTGTTATAACTGGTCCCATTTCTGAAAATATGGCAGAACCTGTGCAAATTTGTTATGACGCAACTCCTTTTCCAAAAATTATAATACTTGCAGGAACAGATGCAATAAGTGGTGGAATATTTTCAGAAAGTCCAGTTTTAAATAGAGGTTTCCTTGAAAAATATCCAATTGACTTATATGTTCCAGGAAATCCTGTTCATCCGCTTACTTTCATAAATGGAGTTCTTAGTTTGATTTCAAAGAGGAAATAATATTCGTTGTAAGTGTCATGTAACAAGGAGTTAAAGCGCACAGTCCTAAATAAAAATGTCACTTTTTGACTAATCTAAATGAAAAAGAAAATAATCTTTCATTTTAAACCGTACCTTTGCAAACTTTTTCAGGAACACATTATTAGATAAAAAAACATGTCAGATATTAGAAACATTGCAATTATTGCACACGTTGACCACGGAAAAACAACATTGGTAGACAGAATACTTAATCAGGTTAAGTTGTTCAGAGACAACCAGCATATGGGTGATTTAATACTCGATTCAAATGATTTAGAACGTGAACGAGGTATTACTATTTTAGCAAAAAACGTATCAGTTCGTTATAAAGGAATTAAAATAAATATTATTGATACTCCGGGTCATGCCGATTTTGGTGGCGAAGTTGAGCGAGTAATAAACATGGCCGATGGCGTTTTGCTTTTGGTAGATGCTTTTGAAGGTCCAATGCCCCAAACACGTTTTGTATTGCAAAAGGCAATGGAAATTGGATTAAAACCAATAGTAATAATTAATAAAGTTGACAAACCAAATTGTCATCCAGACGTAGTTCATGAGCAAGTATTTGATTTAATGGTTAGTCTTGATGCAAATGAAGAACAATTAAGTTTTCCTACAGTATTTGGTTCGTCAAAACATGGTTGGATGGGCCCGGATTGGAAAAACCCTACTACAGATATTAGTTATTTACTTGATACAATTCTTGATTATGTTAAAGCTCCTGTTTTTGAAGTAGGACCTTTACAAATGCAAATAACCTCACTTGATTATTCGTCATACGTAGGCCGAATAGCAGTAGGCAGAATAACACGTGGAAGTATAAAAGCAGGGCAAACTGTAGCATTAATAAAATCTGAAGGCGAAATAGTAAGAACTCCTATTAAAGAATTATATCTTTTTGAAGGATTGGGTAAAGAGAAAGTAAAATATGAAGTTCATGCAGGTGAAATATGTGCATTAATAGGTCCAGAAAATTTTGATATTGGAGATACTATTGCAGATTGGGAGCATCCTGAAGCAATAGCTCGCATAAAAGTTGACGAACCTACAATAAGTATGGTGTTTGCAACTAATAATTCGCCATTTGCAGGTAAAGAAGGAAATTTTGTAACGTCAAGACATTTACGCGAAAGATTATTTAAAGAAACTGAAAAAAACCTTGCTCTTAAAGTTGAAGAAACAGATGGAGCAGATAAGTTTTTAGTATATGGTCGTGGAATACTTCATCTTTCAATCCTTGTTGAAACAATGCGCCGTGAAGGTTTTGAATTTCAATTGGGACAACCAAAGGTTGTTATAAAAGAAATAGATGGTGTTAAACACGAGCCAATGGAATCATTAACAATTAATGTTCCTGAAAATTTCTCAGGTAAAGCAATCGAGATTGTTGCTCGTCGCAGAGGAGAATTAATGAAATTTGAAACCAGAAACGAAAGAGCTGTTTTAAAATTTGATATTCCCGCTAGAGGTTTAATAGGTTTAACAAATAACATATTAACGGCTACTGAAGGTGAAGCAATAATGGCACATCGTTTTAAAGCTTTTGAGCCTTGGAAAGGGGATATTATTACACGTATTAATGGCTCGTTGTTAGCAATGGAAACCGGTCAGGCAATTGCCTTTGCAATTAACAAATTGCAGGATAGGGGCAAGTTTTTTGTAAATCCTGGCGAAGAAACATATGCAGGTCAGATTATTGGCGAAAGTACACGCGAAGATGATTTAGTGGTCAATGTTAATAAAAAGAAACAGCTAACTAATATGCGCGCAAGTGGTACCGATGAAAAGATGTTTATTACACCTGCAATAAAATTTTCTCTCGAAGAATATATGGAGTATATAAAAGAAGACGAGTATGTAGAAATTACTCCAAAATCTATGCGTATGCGTAAAATATTGCTCGACGAGAATGCTCGTAAACGCCAGAAAAATGCAGGCCAGGCAGGATAATAATAATTTTTGAAGTAAATTATTAATTAATCAAAAGAATTCCTTTAAGCTTTGTAGTAGTTCAATTTATTAAGTAGTTAAATGTAAAATTTAACCTTAATAATTTGTTTAATAGAATTTGTTTAATATTTTTGTAAATAAATTAACCAAAATTAAATTTTATGAAAAAATCATTTTACGCATTTTTGATCGTAATATTGGGAGTTAACTTCACATACGCCCAGTTATCAGACA
>CAIQJL010000335.1 GCA_903872185.1 uncultured Bacteroidota bacterium
GAACAAAAATACAAAGATCAAGCAATAGCGCTTTGGCCAGAATTGGAGTGGATTAAGGATGCAAAACTTAAAGAAGCAACAATGTTAACATGGGCTTTGGCATTACAAAAATCTGTACTTGGACCAGATGATTTAAATACTATTCCGTTTACTCTTCTTTGCGGACCAGATTTTAAAGTAACATTTATGTGTCATAAACGTGCTGTGGTTCATGTTGCAAAAGATTGTGGCGATCAGATGAATAAATTCTTTAAAACTGATTTGCCTGTAAATATGGATGTTCTTATTGCAGGTGCAATTCTTGCTGATGTAGGTAAGCTTCTTGAATACGAATTAAAAGATGGCAAATCCGTTCAAGGAAATTACGGTAAATATTTACGTCACCCATTTTCAGGGGTTTCTTTAGCTGAAGTGTGTGGTGTTTCAGCTGAAGTTTGCCACATTATAGCAACGCATGCTGGTGAAGGAAATATGGTAAAAAGAACAACAGAAGCATATGTTGTTCACCATGCTGATTTTATGACTTTTGAACCTTTTCGTGAAAGATTGAAAATATAATATAACAATAAGTATTATGAATATAATTGAAAAAATTATTGCTAGTCATAGCAATCAATCAATTGTAAAAGCTGGCGATATAGTTGATATTTTTATCGACTCAAGAGTTGCCCGTGATTTTGGTGGTGCTAACGTTGTAAAAAATTTAGTAGATAATGGTTTAAAAGTTGAAGATTCAACTAAAACTTTTTTTACATTTGACTGTAACCCAACTGGATCAGATCAAAAATACGCTGCTAACCAACAATATTGCAGAGAATTTGCTCGCGAAAATGACATTAAAATATATGATATTGATGCAGGAATAGGAACTCATTTAGCAATGGATAATGGTTTGGCATGGCCTGGAAGTACTTTTGTTTCTACAGATTCTCATGCAAATATTATGGGCGCAATTTGTTCTTTTGGACAAGGTATGGGCGATCAGGATATAGCAGCAGCATGGGCTAAAGGTTCTCTTTGGTTTAAAACTCCTATTTCAATAAAATTAAATTTTACTGGAAAACTTGATAAACAGGTTTCTTCAAAAGATTTTGCATTAAATCTTTTGAATATTTTTGGAGCAAATAAATTACTCGGTTATTCTGTTGAATTTTATGGTGAATCAATTGAAAAATTAACGCTTTCAGATAGAATAACAATAGCCTCAATGGCTACAGAAATGGGTGCAATTATTTTCCTTTTTCCACCAAACAAAGAGGTTAAAAATCATTGTGATAAAAAAACAGGGAAAAAAATCGAAGCACCTCTGGCAGATGAAAATGCAGTTTACGAGCAAACAATCGAAATCAATGTTAATAATTTCAAACCAATGCTTGCTTTACCTGGTAAGCCACATGATAATACTCCAGTTCAAAAGGAAAAAGGTAAAAAAATTGATTCTGCGATAATTGGTAGTTGTACCAATGGTAGAATTGAAGATTTAAGAGTAGCTGCTAACATTCTCAAGAATAATACTATTGCTCCTGGAGTTGTATTAAAGATTGTTCCTGCAACAGATGATATTTGGAAAAAAGCATTAGATGAAGGTCTTATACAGATTTTCAAAAATGCTGGTGCAATGGTCTCAAATGCAGGATGTTCTGGATGTGCTGCAGGTCAGGTTGGACAAAATGGTCCTGGTGAGGTAACAATAAGTACAGGGAATAGAAATTTTGAAGGTAAACAAGGTAAAGGTTTTGTTTATCTTGCTTCTCCTGGTGTTGTTGCTGCTTCAGCAATTGCTGGATATATTACAACTCCTGATGATATTCCGATTAATCCTACCCTATTTGAAAAATCAAAGAATCCAGTTGCTTCTAAAAAAATAATAAAAGAAGTAAAACAAGATAAACCTTTGGTTACTGAAGGCAAGGTTTGGGTTATTTTAAAAGACGATATTGATACTGATATGATTTTCCATAACAGATATCTTGCTATTACTGATATTAAAGAAATGGGTCAGTACACTTTTGATAACTTAAAAGGTTATGAAGATTTTGCAAAAAAAGCTAAACCCGGTGATATTGTAATTACTTCTAAAAACTTTGGAGCAGGAAGCTCACGTCAACAAGCTGTTGATTGTTTCTTAGCTTTAGGAATTTCATGCATTCTTGCAGAATCATACGGAGCAATTTATGAGCGAAATGCAATTAATGCAGCTTTACCAATACTTAGTTATAATCCTGAAGTTCTAAAATCAATTGATATTCAAAGTGGCGATACAGTTAAAGTTGATAAGGCCGCTGGGAAAATAACAAATCTTAAAAATAATAAAACTGCTGATATTAATAAGTTTACTGAAGTTCAGATAAATATTTACAAAAACGGAGGTCTGCTTTAATTTGTTCCGCCGCGGCGGATTGATAATTGATATTTTATTTTGTTATTTGATAATTGAAATTTGTTATTTAATTAAATAGTATGGGACAAACATTTGCCGAAAAAATATTTGGAGCACCCGCTGGTGCTATAGTTTTTAAAAAACCTGATTTAGTTTTAACTCATGATAATACTGCAAGTATTAAAAAAACATGGGAAAAAATGGGTGGAACAAAAGTTTTTAATCCAAATCAGTTATTAATTACTTTGGATCACAATGCTCCTCCTACAGATTCTAAATTGGCAAATGATTATGAAACTATTAGAGCCTTTGCAAGAGCACAAGGAATAAATAAGTTCCATGCGGCCGGCGATGGTATTTGCCATCAAATTATGTCATATTACGCCAAACCAGGAATGATTATAGTTGGTAGCGATAGCCATACTTGTACTGCCGGAGCTTTTAATGCAATGGCTGCCGGTATTGATCGCACCGAATCTGCTGGACTTTGGAAAAAAGGTGAAACATGGTTCAGGGTTCCTGAGTCAATTAAAGTAACACTTAAAGGCAAGTTAAATAAAGGTGTGTATGCTAAAGATATAAGCTTATGGATAATTGGTAAGTTTGGAACAGATGGAGCCAATTATATGTCTATAGAATACCATGGCGAAGGTGTAAAAACTTTGTCAGTTTCTGCTAGAATGACATTAGCTAATCTTGCTTCTGAAATGGGTGCAAAAAATGCAGTTTTCCCTGCTGACGAAGTACTTGCTTGTTTTATTGGTAATCAAAATGTTAATAGCGTTTGGGCTGATTTTGATGCAATATATTTTAAAGAAATTGAAATAAATTTATCTGATATTTTCCCAGTAGTTGCTGCTCCTCATAGTCCTGAAAATGTGAAGGCAGTTTCTGAAGTTCAGGGCATTAAGTTAAATCAAGGAGTAATTGGTACTTGTACAAATGGTCGTCTTGACGATTTAGAAACTGCAGCTCAAATACTTGATGGAAAAACAATTGCAAAGGATTTTCAATTATTGGTAATTCCTGCTTCAAAAGATATTTATATGCAGGCAATTGAAAACGGAACTATCACAAAATTGATGAAAGCCGGAGCTACAATTCTTGCTTCTTCATGTGGACCATGTCTTGGAACGGGCCAAGGAATTCCTGCTGATGGATTTAATGTAATTTCAACTGCAAATAGAAATTTCCTTGGGCGAATGGGTAATAAAAATTCAAGTGTATACTTGGCATCGCCCGCAACTGTAGCTTATTCTGCTTTATCTGGTGAGATAGCTGATCCTAGATGTGTAAAAGCTAATGATAAGTTTATTTCCGAGATAAATGTTGCTACAACAACGTCAATTCCTAAGGGAGAAAATCGTAAAACAGAAAATATCTGGAACTATTCTGATGCCGATAATTTAAATACCGATCAGATGTTTGCAGGCAATTTAACATACTCAGTAACCAGTTCTGATGCTATTGGAATTATGCCTCACCTTTTCAAAGGTTTTGATGATAGCTTTGCTGATAATGTAAAAGAAAACGATATTATTTTTGCAGGTGATAATTTTGGTTGTGGTAGTAGTCGTGAGCATCCAGCTGTTGGACTAGCAGAAGCAGGAGTAAAAGCAGTTATTTGCAAATCTGTAAATCGTATTTTTTATCGTTCATCAGTAAATCAAGGATTACCTATTTTAGTCGTTCCTGAAGCTGTAAACGCATATAAACAAGGTTCAAAAGCTTCTGTTGATTTTACAAAAGGTGAAATTAATATTGATAATAAAATATTTAAATTCGCTCCACTTCCAGAACAGCTTATGGCAGTATTTGATGCAAAAGGATTGGTGAATTATTTGAAGAATGCATAATCCTTTTGTCATTCTGAACGCAGTGAAGAATCTAAACAACGTGTCCAGATCCTTCACTTCGTTCTGGATGACATCCCAGTTTTTGTCATTCAGAGCATAGCGATGAATCTAGAACAAAAAACAAATAATATTTTCATTCCAAAATTCAATAGTTAAAAATGGACCCAGCCCCAATCAGCGATGCAAAAGTTCTCTTAGAAATTGTAAGCACTAAAATGCCTTTTGGCAGATACGAAGGCACTTTAATCTGCGATTTACCTGAAAGTTATATTGTTTGGTTTAAGCAAAAAGGGTTTCCTAAAAGTAGATTAGGTATATTGTTAGAAACAATGTACGAAATAGAATTAAATGGTCTAAATGAGTTACTTAGACCGCTTAAAGCTGATTTTAGGAAATAAATATTATTTATCCTCTTTCAAAGCTCTCTTTCCTCTGATAACTGAAATCCATTTTGGTATTGCATCAAAAACAATAGAGAATACACAAAACATTATTACCAATGTTAAAGTAAGGTTTATAATACCTTGTATGTGTTTATCCTCGGTAAATATCTGCGGCCAGTAGATATTAATTATATTTTTTACCCCTGCAATAATTGTTGTTGTACCAACAAAAAATAATGGGAGTATTGTTATTAAAGAATACTTGGCTCTCCCTCTATTTATTATATAGCTTGTTCCAACTGTTAGTGCAATTGTTGCTAATAACTGATTTGCTGTTCCAAACATTGGCCATATTGTAGAAACACTTCCCGAATAAATAAAATATGCCCATGCAAAAACAATTAATCCGCTGGCTAATAAATTACCGGGAATCCAGTTTGGTCTTGCAAAAGGTTTATAAATTTTACCTAACGATTCCTGTAAAACAAATCTGCCAATTCTTGTTCCTGCATCAATTGTTGTGAGTATAAACAATGCCTCAAACATTATTGCAAAATGATACCAATATGACATTAACCCTTTTAAACCAGGAATTGCAGAAAAAATCTGCGCCATACCAACTGCAAGAGAAACCGCCCCTCCTGTCCTACCCACAATATTTTCGCCAACTTCTTTAGATAATTCCTGAATATTAGAATCGTGAAATCCCATTGCATGTAATTGTGGTAATATTGCCTGAAATTTTTCGGGACTAACATTTATTTGAAAATAATCAAGTGGTAAAAGACTTGCAGCAGCAATAAGAGCAAGAATACTAACCACACCCTCGGCTAACATTGAGCCTACAGCAATTGGTCTGATATGTTTTTCATTCATTAACATTTTTGGTGTAGTTCCTGAGCTTACCAGAGCATGAAACCCGGATATCGCTCCACATGCAATTGTTATGAAAAGATATGGGAATAATGTTCCGGGAATTATAGGTCCTCCACCATCTATAAACCCTGTGAAAGCTGGCATTTTTAAATCAGGTGCAACAACTATAACACCTAATGCTAGCATTGCTATTACTGCAAGTTTCATTATAGAACTTAAATAATCTCGAGGCGTTAATAACAGCCAAACTGGTAATACTGAAGCCAGAAATCCATAAATTGCTAACAGAATGGTTAATGATTTATGATCATAGGTAAACCATGATGCGAATGAAGAATCTGGAACATATCGTCCATAAATAACTGCTAATGATAATAGTATTACCCCAAATATTGTTGCTTCAACAGTTTTTCCTTTTCTAAATTTAAACATCCAAAGTCCCATAATTAAAGCGATTGGAATAGTCGCTGCAATTGTAAATGTACCCCACGAACTTTCTGATAATGCATTTATAACAACGAGCCCAAGTCCGGCCATTGCAATAACTATAATTATTAAAATAGCTACAGAAGTTACACCACCACTAATTTTACTGATTTCAAATCTGGCAATTTCTGCAAGCGATTTTCCATCATGTCTTACAGAGGCTGTAAGTATAACAATATCATGAACTGCTCCAGCCATTACCGCTCCTACTATCATCCAAAGAAACCCTGGAAAATATCCAAACTGAACAGCAAGTACTGGTCCTACAAGTGGCCCTGCTCCTGCTATTGCTGCAAAATGGTGACCGAATAATATCCATTTACTTGTAGGTTGGTAATTCTGTCCGTCGTATAATTTTTGAGAAGGCATCGTTCTTCTCTCATTAATCATTAAAACTTTAGCAGCAATAAAACTGAAATAAAAGCGATAAGCAAGCGCAAATATTGCTAATGCTGTAATCACCAAAGGCATTGCATTCATTTATTTTCTATAATTTTAATTAGTAACAAATTTGAAGTTATATTCAAAATTATAAAAAACAATTGTCTATCTATATTTAAATTAAAATATTTTTTTTGGTCATAATAAACCTTTATACTAAAGGTCATAAATAAAAAATGGCACAAACTTTAGTAAGTGCCATTCTTAAAATTATAAAAAAATACTATAAACTTTTTGCTACCTCTAATGCTTTATCGTAATTTGGATGAGTTGTTACTTCTTTAACATATTCCACATATTTAACAATACCATCTTTATCAATAATAACAATACCTCTTGACAATAAACGTAATTCGTCGATTAAGAAACCATATTTTAAACCGAAATCAGTGTCTTTATGATCAGAAAGAGTAATAACTTTATCAATTCCTTCAGCTCCACAAAAACGACCTAAAGCAAAAGGTAAATCACATGAAATTGTTAAAATAACAACGTTCTCTAATTTTGCAGCATCTACATTGAAATGACGTGTTTGAGCAGCACAAACTCCAGTATCAATTGATGGAACAATAGACAGAATTCTTACTTTTCCATTATAATCACTTAGTTTATGAGGTTTTAAATCATTTGCTAAAACTGTAAAATCTTTTGCTGTATCTCCTACTTTTACTATACTACCTACTAATGTTAAAGGATTTCCTCCGAATGTAATTACTCCTTGATGTTTTTCCATAAATTTTATTATTATTATTAATATTTATTTAAATATGCCGCAAAGATAATCATTTTTTTTAATTCAAGTAATAGAATACCTATTTATTTGAAATTCTTTTAGATGTTATAAAACAGAAACTTATTGTATTTATTTGTAAATAGCATTCAGTAATTTGTATTCAATTTTATTCTTAAATACATTTGGGGAAAATTAAAAAGATAAATTATATGAATACTGCAATAATTTTTAACAATTATGGAATGGGCTCTGCTCCTGAAGAACTTCGATTAATTCTTGCAGAAAATTATTTAACTATATCTTTAAAAGAAAATCAACTACCTAAATTTATTCTTTTTTATGCAGATGGAGTTAAGTTAGTTACTGAAGGTAGTCCAGTAATTAATATTTTAAAAGAAATTGAGAATATAGGTGTAAAGTTAATTGTTTGTAAAACTTGCCTTAATTTTTTCAGTCTTTTAGAAAAAGTAAAAACAGGCAATATTGGAACAATGATGGATATTTGTGAAATACAATTAAATATTGAGAAAGTAATAACTCTATAATTAAATTTCAAGTTTCAATCCGTCATATGCTAACATAACATTCTGTGGAAGTTCTAGACTTACTTCTTTATGAAAACCCAGCATATGACTTATATGAGTTAGATAAGCATTTTGAGGTTTTACTATTTCAATTAAAGCCAGTGCCTCTTCTAAATTATAATGCGAAAGATGTTTTTTCTTTCTTAGTGCGCTAACAATTAAAATTTTAACTCCTTTAAGTTTTTCAATTTCTTCTTCTGATAAGCTGTTAATATCTGTCAAATATGCAAAATCTTTAAATCTGTATCCAAAAACCGGAAGTTTATGATGAAATCCACGAACAGGAATAATATTGATATTATTAATTTTAAAAGGAGTATTAGAGATTTCATTAAGTGTCATTTCTGGAATTCCAGGATATTTATAGTCAGTAAAAGCATAATGAAAATCAATTTTTAAAGCCTCCATAACTCTATCTTCTGCATAAATATCCATGGGCCTTTTGTAAATCCAGTTATATGAACGTATATCATCTAAGCCGGCAATATGGTCTTTATGCTCGTGTGTAAAAAGAATTGCATCAACTCGTTTAACATTTTCACGTAACATTTGCTGCCTGAAATCAGGCCCGGTATCAATTACTAAAAAGTTATCATTTTCTTCAATTAATACAGATGAACGTAAACGT
Organism: uncultured Bacteroidota bacterium; assembly: GCA_903872185.1. Classification (GTDB taxonomy): domain Bacteria; phylum Bacteroidota; class Bacteroidia; order Bacteroidales; family GWA2-32-17; genus GWA2-32-17. Next base: position 8,368 of record CAIQJL010000335.1, read on the forward strand.
TTATCAAGTGAATCGGAAGATAAACACACATCGCAATCGCAAGCAATAACAGGCACACCTTGTGAAGTTCCGGTACCTAGAAAAGTAACTTTCAAAATTTAATTTATTTATACAAAAATAGGGATATTATTTCTTTTTATAATGTCATTTGTCTTTTTGTATCTTTGCTTTATGAACGGAAAATTATATTTAATCCCTACCCCACTTGGAGAAGAATTTTTGCCCGAAGAAAGTTCTATACAAATAGCTAAAGTAATTTCAAATTTAAATGTCTTTATTGTAGAAGAACTAAGAACAGCCAGAAGATTTTTAAAAAAAGTTTCTCCATTAATTAATATAGATACAACTACCTTTTATGTTCTTAACGAACATACAACAGCTTCAGAATACGAAACTTTTTTAAAGGTTACTGAAAATGGAACCGATATTGGACTAATTACCGAAGCTGGTTGCCCTGCAATTGCTGATCCTGGCTCGCAAGTTGTTAAAATTGCACATAAAAAAGGTGTGAAAGTTATTCCTCTAGTTGGGCCATCTTCAATAACTCTTGCTTTAATGGCATCTGGTTTAAACGGTCAACAATTTGCATTTTTAGGATATTTACCAATAAAACCAATTGAAAGAAAGGCAAAAATTCAACAAATTGAAAAACGATCAAAAATAGAGAATCAAACTCAAATTTTTATTGAAACACCTTACCGTAATATTTCACTTTTTAATGAGCTGATTTCAACATGTAATTCAGAAACAATGTTATGTATTGCATCAAATATAACCCAAAGTGATGAATATATAGCTACTCTCAAAATTAAAGAATGGAAAACAAAAACACCTGATATTCATAAAAAACCTGCAGTTTTTTTATTGTTATCATAGTAATATAATTTCAGGTAAATAGTTTTAAAATTTTAAGAAAAATATAAATGAAAAAGACTAAGATTTTCACTTTAATTATTCTTCTGATTCCTTTTTATCTATTTAGCCAGAACGATGAAATAGTTTTTCCAATAAAACATTTTTCTACTTTAACTTCATTAAAATATTCTGATAACAAAATGTATGTAGCAACCAGTTCAAATGATTGGACAATAAAATTATGGTTTGCTGAAGGTGGAGCATTGTTAAGAACTTTTACTGGACATACCGGAGCTGTAAATTGTATTGATTTTTCCAAAAATGGAAAATATATTGTTTCTGGTTCAAATGATAGCACAGTTATTATTTGGGATTTAACAACAGGAACGAGAAATAAAGAGGTTATTAATTTAGGTGGCAAAGTGTTATCAATAGCATTTAATATTAATAATGAAAATATAGTTGCAGGAACTAATAATGGAAAGCTTGTTATTATTAATGCAACAAATGGAATGGTTGAAAGTACGTATTCCTTTGCTTCAACTAAAATTACACACATAGGCTTTACTAAAGAAAAAAACAAACTTTTAGTTTCAACATCAGCTTTAAATGAAAATAATGAATCAGAAAATAAGTCAATCGGATCAATTTTTCTTTTTGATTATTTTAGTTTTAACAAACCTATCGCAATTAGTAATTATAAAGAAAATGTAATCGATTTTTGTTTTAGTCCCGATAGTGAAAAAGTGGCATCGTCTGCAAGTAATGGAATGGTAAGGGTATGGAAAACAAAAAATTATTTAGAAGAAATTGCATTTAAAAATTCAAATCTTAGTCCTGGTATTGTTTTTATTTCAGGTAATGGTAAAATGGTTGGTGTAGCTAGTCAAAAAAATAATACTATTAATTTATGGAGAATTTCTGGTGAAAAACTTTTTGATTTTAACTTAGATAAAGGAAAAGCAATTTATGGAGAATTTAATAATAATTATACTGAAATTCATATTTGTAATGACTTTGGCTCATTTTTAATTTATGATTTAGATGCCCGTTCAAGAGGAGAAATAGGGCAATATCTGCAATCTGAAAGTTCGCTTACGGCATTTGCATTATCAAAAATATCATCACAATTTGCAATAGGTTTTGGAAATGGTTTAATAAAAGGGTTTAATTTACCAACATCATTACCATTAAGGTATGCTTCGCCACAAAGTTCAAAAGTTATTGATTTAGCATATTCAACAGATGATAAGAGGCTTTGTGTATCAAATGATCAAACAGTAGTTTATTACGAGAATACTGATAAAACAGAAGCAGGAAATGCACTAGTATCACTTTTAGAAACTACAACAGGAATTATTAAAAACATTGTGCCATATAAAAGCGATTATGTTACTTCAATTTCAACAATGGCTAATCTTTGTTTATCTGGATTGAATTCTGGTTCAATAAAAGTAAATCAGGTTGATAATGGAAAGGAAATTAGTTTTGCTCCTTTTCATGATTATGACATTACAGATATGTCCTTTTCATTAGATAACAAATGGCTCGTAACTTCTTCTACTGATGCCTCCATTAAAATATGGAAAATAGAAGGAACAAAGTTTTCTTTATTAAATTTATTTCAGTTTAATAATGAAGTAACAAATGTTATCTCAGCACTTAATAATAAAGTTATAATTGCTTCTGTTAAAGGAATGGGATTGGTATTTATTAGAGATTTGAAAAAAGAAAATCAATTTATTATTAATGATAAAAATGAAATTTCTGATTTAGATATTTATGAAAAAGATTCTACAGTTTTTGTATCATATAATTGTAATCAAACACAGTGCAAAGCATTTTCTTATATTAGCAATCTAGAACTTTGGCATTATAATGAAAATGGATCAAAAATTATTAAAATTTCATATTCCGAGAAATATAATATGCTTTTCTGTGCCTTGGAAAATGGTGTTATTATTATATTAAATGCAAAGACAGGAAAAAAAATAGCTACAATAATTATTTATAGAAACAATGAATGGTTAATTTATACACCAGATTATTATTTTGATGCTTCAACAGGAGTTCTTCCTAACATTAATATAATAAATGGATTATCCTTTATTTCTCATGACAACATTGAAAAATTTCATAAAAATGGAATTTTGGCCAAAATATTGTTGCAATAGTTTGTTTTTATTTTTCTTATAAAAAATATAACATTCAGTTTAGAGTGTCGTATAACATTAAAAATAAACTATTATGAACCGAAATCGCTACTCGAAAAACAGCTACTCTTCTGAAAACATATTTATTAGAGTTATTTCCGGTCTTAAAAAAGTTGTAAATTTTAGAATTAAATTTTTAGTTTTATTATTTTGTTTATTTGGTATTTCATTTACCAGTATTTCTCAAAACAATTCTTCTGAAAGTATAAAATCAACACTTGTCTCTGGTTATATTCAGCAAGTTGAGCCCATAAACGTATATTACGATGCTGATAACGATAAATTTATTATAGAAAATAACACAACTCAAAACCATAACTTTATTTTTGGGATTTATAATATTACTGGAACTCCAATTAAGCAATTTCAGATTGAAACAATAAACAGTAAAAGTTTTGAAATACCTATAGAATTAGGTGCAGGTATATATATTATAAATATAACTGATAAATCATTTTCTTACACAAAGAAATTTATAATTAGGTAATTAAGGCGTTTTAAAAAAGTTTAATGCTCTTAAACTTACAATGTAAGTATTCTTATAATAAAATTTGATTATTTCCTGATACGAAATTCCTTTTTTTGCCATTTGCATTGCTCCTTCTTGACATAATCCTACTGCATGGCCATATCCCCTTCCCTTAAGAAATAGGTTGTTATTGGAAACTGTAATGTTAAAGAATGTTGACCTTAAATTAAAGTCTAGTCTTATTTTTCTTAATGCAATACTATCGTTTAATATTCTGTAATATGTTTTTCTAGATATTTGATTAAAGTTATAAATAGTAGAATCATTAGTATAATTACTTATTTGAAACCCGTTTGATTTTAAATATTGTTTCCACTTTTCTAATGGAATAGTTTTTTCCCAAATTGCACATCGTTGACTAATACAATATGAATCGATAACAGGCTTTAAGTATGATTTTGATTTTAACCATACATCTTCAGAGCCTACAGTTTGGCCACCGCAATTGGAATGAAATGCAGCTGTAATAAGATTTAAAGTGCTATCAACTATTACTAAACCAGACGTAGAGCTAGTTGCTTCAGGTATGTCAAAATTGCTTAAACTCTTGCCATTGTATGCCTGACAATGAACATTATCGCATAAATAATAACCTTCTAATATGTGTCTTGTTATATTCTCCAGAGCATAAGTTCTGCATAAAACTGCCTGGGTTTTATAGTATTCTATATTTGCTTTTTGCCCACCTTCACTTTCAACAACTCCCGCAACATAATTCTCAATTTCAACATCGTTAATTATATTAAAACTTTTATTTAAAACTGTGATTTTTAAATCGTCGTCGTATAGCCGCTGATCAATAGATGGAATTACACATTTTATTTTTGCGTAATTTGCATTTGAAACTCCAATAAAATTAAGGCTTTTAAATGTTCCGAATTTTGAATTAAGAGATTTTAAATCTATTGAATCACCATTCTGTATTATATTAACTACTTCATTCTTGTTTAATGTTACAATTAGTAAAGTGTCGCAATAAATATTATATTTACCTACAGCAGGTGCAAAAATTAATGACTTAACATTTTTTTCATTTAGAATTCTGATTTTTAGTCGTTGACCAAAAACATTGTTAATTGAAATAAAAAAAATCAGAATTGCAAAATACTTCATTATTTACTTTTTAATGATTCAACCATAATTTTTGCAATTCTTTTCGATGCTCCTTTTTCTCCTATTAATTTAACCAAACTATCATAATCTGAGAGAATTTGCTCGCGTTTTGGGCAAGTTGTGATTAATGTTAATTCGTTTTTTAGATTTTCTATTGTAAGTTTTCCTTGAATAAGCTCTGAAATTGACTCTTTATTAAGAATTATATTTACTAAGGAAATATGTTTTATGTGAACAAATAATTTTGCAATTATAAAAGTTAATGGAGAAGTTTTATAACATACTACTTGTGGAATATTAAATAATGCTGTTTCTAAAGTTGCAGTTCCAGAAGTAACTATTGCTGAATTAGAATTTCTTAATAATTGGTATGTTTTCCCAAAGACTATAGGAGTTTTTTGATTATTCATGTATTGGTTATAAAAATCAATACTTATTGCTGGTGCTCCGGCTATTACAAATTGATAATCATTAAAATATTTAACAACTTCTAACATTAAAGGAAGCTTCTTTTTAATTTCTTGTTTACGACTTCCAGGTAATATTGCGATTATTGGTTTATGGGATAAATTATTTTGATTGCAAAATTCCTCGAAAGCAGGAATGTTTTTTTCTTCATTTGCTATTGCATCTAATAATGGGTGTCCGGCAAATTCAATATCAATATTAAATTTTTTATAAAACTCTTTTTCAAATGGAAGAATAGCAAACATTTTATCAATGTACTTTCTTACAGTTTCAACTCTTGATTGGTGCCATGCCCAAACAGTAGGCGAAATATAATAGAATATTTTAAAACCTTTTAATTTAGCAAATTTTGCAATTCTAAGATTAAAACCTGGATAATCAACAAGAATTAAAACATCAGGTGAATAAGAAATTATATCTTGTTCGCAAAATTTAAAATTTCTTTTAATGGTTCTAATATTAGCAATAACTTCTGTTATACCAAGAAATGCTAATTCCTTAATGTGTTTAACAATGGTTACATTTTTTGAAATCATTAAGTCGCCACCCCAACCTCTGAACTCTGCAGTTGCATCTATTTCTTTAATTTCTTGAATTAGATTAGAAGCATGAAGATCGCCTGATGCCTCACCTGCAATAACATAATATTTCATAATCTGGAATTATATAAAATATCGGGTAATGACAACTAGAATTGCCCAAATTAAAGTGGCAAAAATAACACCTCTTGCACTATAATATAATTCTTTGTTTAGAAAAAGATAAAAAATTGCAAGGTTTGGTAGCGCACACAAACTTAAAATATTTGAAAGGGCGCTTATACTTAATGTAAATTGAATGAACTCAACAATGTTCTTAACATCACTTTTAAATAATGAAAATATAATAATGGTAATAATTGGAATAATTATTCCCAAAACTAACCCTAACCACAATTTATTATATTTAGATTTTACATTCATAAGTCCAATCGCGTAATTTTTTTATGCCTTCGTATGATGTTAAGTCAACATGAATAGGAACTACAGCAATATATTTATTTGCTAATGCCCATTCGTCGGTATCTTTTGCATCTGGTTCAAAATTATGAAAATCTCCAGTTAACCAAAAATATTCACCTTTGTGTGGGTCAACTCGTCTTTCATATTCCTCTTTCCATACCCCTCTGGTTTGACGACAAACTCTAACTCCTTTTACTTTATTTAGTGGAATAACAGGAAAATTAACATTTAAACATGTGCCAATAGGCAAATCGTTTTCCATTACATTTTGAAAAATTGAGCCCGCATAAGCTTTTGCAATACTAAAATCAGCATTTTCTGAATGATCTAATACAGAAAACCCAATTGAAGGAATGCCATTTAAACAGCCTTCAATAGCTGCTCCCATTGTACCAGAGTATATTACACTTATAGATGCATTACTTCCATGATTAATTCCTGAAACTAAAAAATCAGGTTTACGAGGTAATAGTTGATTAATAGCTAGTTTTACAGAATCAACAGGAGTACCAGTGCAACTGTATACAGTTACGTTGTCATTCTCTGATACTTTAGTAACTCTAACAGGCAAATTTAAAGTTATTGCATGAGATTTACCTGATTCGCCTTTTTCCGGAGCAACAACAACGATATCGCCGTATGGTTTAATGATTTCAACTAGAGTATGTAATCCTCTTGCATTTACACCATCATCGTTTGATAATAGAATTAAAGGTCTATTCTTCTTCACCATTTTATTTAATAAAAATTCTTAGTAAAGATAGTAAATGAAATTTGAAATTCTATATTTTCATAACATATTGCAGCGAAACGGTTCTTGGCGGCCTCATATCACCTGGTCTACCCATGTATTCTCTATTGAGAATATTTTTTACAACAAATGATATTTTAGAGTGTTCGTTAAGTGTATACGATATTCTGTAATCAAAAACAATATTTCCTTTATTATGTTTCTGACGATAATCATACAATCCAGGAAGGAGCTCAATTCCAACATCTGGTCCATCACCCATTAAATCTTCAAATGCTTTATCAATATTTATCATTTTACTCATATAAATAAGACTAATTCCAGTAGCTAATTTTTTATAATTAATTTCCATATCAGCTTTAGCTGTATGATAATTTCTGTATTTTAAAACATTCGATTTTGTTGATTTAGTTAAATCATTTGCATCAACATTTTTATCAATTGGATTAGTATATGTATATCCAGCTAATAATGTAGTGGGTAATCCAAAAAGTTTACCCATTCCGGTAAAAGTGATATCAACTCCATTAATTCTTGAATTACCAACATTTATTGATTGAAAACCAAGGCATTTTAAACCATTTGCTCCAATAACAACTAAGTCGGCAGAATCTGTAATACTTAAAGCTTTATATGTTTGTGGATCATATAAACCAAAAGTATATTCCATCATTTGGCGATATTCAGTCCAAAATCCTGCTACATCCAAATAGCCATTCCATCGACTAATTTTTACACCTTGTTTTAATCCAAGTTCGGCACTCCAGCCAGTTTCTGATTTAATTTTAGGATTAGGGAATATATTTAATAAACTAACACTTGTACTAGTATATTTTTCTGCAATAGTTGGGAATCTATATCCTTGGCCAACTGATGTTCTAAGAAAAGTATGTTCTGCTAATTGATAACTTGCACCTAATCTAAAAACAGGTTGAATAGGAATATCTTTTATGGTATCAGCTCCAATAACAGTTTGTGTTTCGTCTTTATCAATTCTGAAATACTCGGCTCTAACCCCAGCTGATATATTTAATAAACCTATTTTCTTATCGAATTGTGAATATAGTGAAGCATTTGTTGAATTATGAGAACCAAAAAGCCTAGCCACAATATCTGCATAAGTTCCTAATGCGCCAACTGTCCAGTTTAAATTGCCTTTAAGATGTCTTTGAAATTGATATTCAAGATAAAACATATCGGCCTGACTGTTTTTTTCTGGCTCTGCAGGTATATCATTAGTAGTTCTGAAATAACGACCTCTGAGACTATATTTATATCCCTTTTTATTATAATATGTTATAAATGGATCAAGGTTTAATCTTGTGCCTATACTTCTTGAGGCAGTAGCTTTATCTTGTCTATATGCTCCTGAATCTGCATTTTGCCATAAGAAAAATTCAGTCTTATCCATATTCATATAATTACCATTCAAACCATAGCTTAATCCATCTATTTTAGCATCGCGATATCTTAGATTGAAGTTTCCTCTTATCCTTTCTTCAGTTTCAAATTCTCTATATCCATCATCGCTAAAAGCATTTGCTCCTAAAACTAAATCTAAATTTTTAATTTTTTGAGAATGAAGAAAGCTTGCTCCTTGAAATAATGGCTGGTTATTTCCCCACCAAATAAGTTCATTACGTTGAGGATTCATATACATTCCATTAAATATCGTAACTTTTGTTTCTGGCTCATCTTTAGGATAAGCAGTACGCATATTTATTACTCCATTTAATGCAGATGACCCAAATAAAGCAGATGATGCACCTTTGATAATTTCTATTTGTGAAACATTTTCTATTGGAATAAAATTCCATTTAACATCTCCAATATCTGCGGATAATATTGGCAAATCATCAACTAACATCATAACTCTACTTCCTGCTCCATAACTATAACCGCTGCCACCCCTTATGCTTGGTTGATCATCCATTACGTCTATTCCTGGTATCTGATTAACAGCCATATCTGCGCTAACAATATTATTATTTTCAATCATGGATGGTTTTATAATTTCCATGGAAACAGTTACATCAGAAAGTTTTTGTTCGAATTTACCAGCACTTACAACAATTTCATTAATCATTTCAACTTCTTCAGAAAGACTAACATTCATGGATACAGTTTCATCAGATTTTATTTCAATTGAACGGAGTTCGTTTTTGTAACCAATAAAATTAAATGAAGCCTGGTGTTTACCAGCTTTTACTTTAATAGAATAGTTCCCATTTGCATCTGAAGTGCCTCCAGTCTTATCTTCTAGAATAATATTTACACCTGGTAATGACTCTTTTGTTTTATTGTCAATAATTTTTCCTTTAAATGTCGCAGTCTGGGCTTCAGTAGATTGCCATATAGCAAATGCTATTAATACGAAAAATAATATTTTCATTCAATTTGATTTAGTTGCTGCAAAAATAATGTAATTTTTTCAAGCAGTTTTCAAGCAGTTATTAAGAATTTATTAAAAGAAATACCCAAAAACACAGATTAATCTTAGAATAAAATAGTTAGATATCTAATAAATTATTTACATTCATTTGTTTTTTTTTATAAACACACATTATAATATACAAAAAAATAATTAATTTTGCAGTCCCTAAAAAGGGTCTATATATAATGTCTAATTTATTAACTAACTTAATTTTCAATTAAATGGCAAAAAGAAATCCAGGCCTAATGGCTGACGAAAACGAAGAAGCTGTAAAAAACCTTAGTCTTAACGAAAACGATTTAGATCTAGAAAATGATGATGTAATTGTTGACGAAATAGAAGAAGATGAGCCTATTAAGCTCGAAAAGAAACACGATGACTTATTGAATTTCAACTGGAATGCAACAGGTAAAAAAGATGATACCTATTCGGCAGAAGATCGTGCAAAATTAGAAGACTTGTATTCAAACACACTTTCTACAATTTCAGAAAATGAAGTTTTAGAAGGTACTGTTGTAGCAATGAATAAACGTGAAGTTGTTGTAAACATTGGTTACAAATCTGAAGGTATAATAAGTTTAAACGAATTTCGATATAATCCTGATTTAAAAATTGGCGAAAGAGTTGAAGTTTTAGTTGAAAGCGAAGAAGATGCTTCAGGACAATTACTTCTTTCTCATAAAAAAGCCCGTTCAGTTAAATCATGGGATAGAGTTAATAAAGCCCTTGAAGATGCTGAAATTATTAAAGGGTTTATTAAATGTCGTACAAAAGGCGGTATGATTGTAGATGTTTTTGGAATTGAAGCATTCTTACCAGGTTCACAAATCGACGTTAAACCAATACGTGACTATGATGTATTTGTTGGTAAAACAATGGAATTCAGAGTAGTTAAAATTAATCAAGAATTTAAAAATGTTGTAGTATCTCATAAAGCTTTAATTGAAGCTGAATTAGAACAACAGAAAAAAGATATTATTTCTAAACTAGAAAAAGGTCAGGTGCTTGAAGGTACTGTTAAAAACATTACATCATATGGTGTATTTATTGATCTTGGTGGAGTTGACGGATTAATTCATATTACCGATTTAAGTTGGGGACGTATTTCTCACCCAGAAGAAATTGTACAATTAGATTCAAAAATCAATGTTGTAATTCTTGATTTTGATGATGAGAAAAAACGTATTGCTTTAGGTTTAAAACAACTTACTCCTCATCCATGGGAATCTTTAGATGCTAACTTAAAAATTGGCGATAAAGTAACTGGAAAAGTAGTTGTTATGGCTGATTATGGAGCTTTTGTTGAAATAGCCACAGGCGTTGAAGGTTTAATTCACGTTTCTGAAATGTCATGGTCACAACATTTAAGATCTGCTCAAGATTTCTTAAAAGTTGGAGATGATGTTGAAGCTACTATTTTAACACTTGATCGCGAAGAACGCAAAATGTCGCTTGGAATTAAACAATTAAAAACTGATCCATGGGCTGACATCGAATCAAGATATGCTGTTAAGAGTAAACATACTGCTACAGTTCGTAACTTTACAAACTTTGGTGTATTTGTTGAATTAGAAGAAGGTATTGATGGTCTAATCCATATTTCAGATTTATCATGGACTAAGAAGATTAAACATCCAGCAGAATTCTGTTCAATTGGTGACACTATTGAAATAACTGTTTTAGAAATTGATAAAGAAAACCGTCGTTTAAGTTTAGGTCATAAACAATTGGAAGAAAATCCATGGGAAGTTTTCGAAACAATTTTCACTTCAGAGTCAGTTCATGAAGGAACAATTATTTCTGTTAACGATAAAGGTGCTACTATAGCTTTACCATACGGTGTTGAAGGTTTTGTAACTCCAAAACATTTAACTAAAGCTGATGGAACAATGGCAGTAGTAGAAGAAAAACTCGAATTTAAAGTAATTGATTTTTCAAAAGAAGCAAAAAAGATTATTTTATCTCATACAAGAGTATACGAAGACACCCAAAAAGCAGAAGTTGTTGAAAAAAAGAAAACAAAAAAACCTGCAAAAGCTGAAGCTGCTCCAAAAGTAGAAAAGACTACACTTGGCGATGTTACTGGTTTAGCAGCGTTAAAAGACCTCATGGAAATTTCTGAAAAAGACGCAAAAAAGAAAGAAAAAAATAATGAATAATAATTCCCTGTATATTTTAAAAATATTATTATTTTTATACGATGGAATTTAGCATAGAAAAGAAAGACAATTATACCTTAGTTAAGGTAATGGTTGAGAAGCTGGATACACATATTGCTCCCGCTCTAAAATCAGAATTAGTTTTGGTTTCAGGTAACGGTGAGAAAAATATTATCCTTGATCTTGGCAACTGTCGTTATTGCGATTCAAGTGGATTAAGTGCAATTCTTGTTGCGAACAGACTCTGCAAAAATGCAAATGGTACTTTCGTTCTTACAGGCTTACAGCCTGCTGTAGAAAGATTAATTACTATTTCACAGTTAGATACTGTTCTTAACATTTCTTACACACTTGATAAAGCAGTTGATTTAGTTGGCAAGTAGGAAAATAGTGTAATTAGTGGCAACCACTTTAACGATACTAGGTAGTAGCTCGGCTCTGCCTACGTCGGATAGATATACTAGTGCTCATGTACTTAACGTACATGAGCATTTGTTTTTAATTGATTGTGGTGAAGGGACTCAAATGAGATTCAGGCAACTTAAACTTCATTTTAATAAGCTTGATAAAATTTTTATTAGCCATTTACACGGCGATCATTTTTTTGGAATATTTGGACTCCTCTCCACCCTTCAACTTCTTGGAAGAAAAAATGAATTACATATATATTCTTTCACAGGCCTTGAAGAACTAATTAAAAGTACTCAGTTTGGTGAAGAATTTACTTTTCCTATTATTTTTCATAATCTTCAAAATAGTGAAAGTGAAATAATATATAGTGATAACAAAATTGAAATAACTTCTTTTCCACTAAATCATAGAATTCCAACTTGTGGTTTTGTTTTTAGAGAAAAACCGAAACTATTAAAAATTTTAAAGGAGAAAATTAAAGAATATAGCATTCCAATAAACAAAATTCATGAAATCAAAAATGGACACGATTTTATAACTTCTGATGGAACAATCATATTAAATAAAGATCTTACATTAAAAACAGAAAATCCAAGATCATATGCATACTGTTCGGATACAATTTATACACCCGATATAGTACCATATATTAAAGGTGTAAATTTACTTTATCATGAAGCTACTTTTTTAGAAAATATGCTTGAACGAGCAAATACAACATTTCATTCAACAGCTAAACAAGCAGCAGAAATAGCAAAAGCAGCAAATGTAGATAAGCTTATTATTGGCCATTATTCTGTTAGATATAAGGAACTTGATGAGTTTTTAGTTGAATCTAGAGAAGTTTTTAAAGAAACGTATTTAGCTATTGATGGACTTCAACTATCTGTGTAAAATTTAAGAAAAACTGCTATCTTAGATAAAAAATAATTTAATAATTCTAAATCATGAAAAAAATTGTTTTACTGACAATTACATTCTTTGTAATTACAATTATTCAGGCACAGGATAATAAAGATAAAGCTATATTTAAATTGTATCAACCGGGCTATTATCAAAATGTAATAATGAAAGATGTTAGGAATGTAGAAGAAAATGCTGCTCCACCTAAACAAGTTCAAAGGTTTAAAGC
>CAIQJL010000336.1 GCA_903872185.1 uncultured Bacteroidota bacterium
ATTTTGGATGGATGAAACCGAAATAACAAACAACGAGTATCGTCAATTTGTTAATTGGGTTCGCGATTCTATTGCTGCAAAGCTACTTGGAGCTCAATTAGAGCAGTTTTTAGTAACTGAAAATGATTACGGCGAAGAAGTTAATCCGCCATTTATTAATTGGACAGAACCTATTAAATGGAACGATCCTGAACAACGCGAAATTCTTAACGAAATGTTCTTACCAGAGCATGAACGTTTTTATCGTCGCAAAGAACTTGATACCAGAAAATTAAATTTCGAATATTTCTGGATAGATTTAAGACAGGCTGCAAAAAAGTTTGATTTTAATAGCGAAGCACGTCGTGCTTGGAATGCTGATGAAAATAAATATGATGGTCAGGTAACTGATTATAATTATAAAAGTGCAACAAAAGGACAAGCTATTGATGTTAAAGATCGTTCATCATATATTGTTCGTGATGTTGTAAACATATATCCAGATACACTTTGTTGGTTAAGTGATTTTACATATTCATTTAATGAACCAATGGCTAATTATTTCTGGCATCCAGCTTATGACAACTATCCAGTAGTAGGAGTTTCGTGGAGACAAGCTCGCGCATTCTGTACCTGGAGAACACAATTATTAAATAGTTTCTTTCTTGAATCAATGGGCGAATCTTATGTTCAAGATTATAGACTTCCAACTGAATCAGAATGGGAATATGCTTCAAGAGGAGGACTTAAAGGTGCAATGTATCCTTGGGGAGGTTACTATACTCAAAATTATAAAGGTTGCTATATTGCAAACTTTAAACCTATGCGTGGTAATTATACTGCAGATGGTGGAATTTATCCATTAATCGTAGCAAGTAATGATCCTAACGAATGGGGATTATATGATATGGGAGGTAATGCATCTGAATGGACAAACAATGCTTTTGATGAATCAGCATATAGCTGGACAGATGATTTAAACCCAGATTATCAATATGAAGCTTTACCTGATGATCCTCCGGTAAGAAAACGTAAAATTATTCGTGGTGGTTCATGGAAAGACATTTCATATTATATGCAATGTGGTACACGTTCTTACGAATATCAGGATTCTGCAAAATCATATATAGGTTTCCGTTGCGTACGTCATTATTTAGGACGCGACTTTAACGATGCAGGTTCAGGTTCACAAGTATATTAATTAAATTTGGCTGTAAAATAAATAATAAATATTGTCTAAACTTTAAAACTTTAACACTATGGGATTTAGTATTGGCGAAATGGTTCAAACCAGAGGTTGGAAAAACTTCATGTCGAAAGTTTATGGCTTTGGTGCTGCAGTAGTACTAGTTGGAGCTATGTTTAAAATTATGCACTGGCCTGGTTCAGGTACTATGCTTGTAATCGGTCTTAGTGTTGAAGCATTTATATTTTTTACTTCAGCTTTTGAGCCACTTCACTCAGAATGGGATTGGAGTTTAGCTTATCCAGAATTAGCTGGAATGCATGATGATATTGAAGATCATGATTTAAAAAATAAAGGTGTTGATTCTAAAAAAACAGCTCTTGAAAAATTTGATGCATTAATTAATAATGCTGAAATCACACCTGAGTTATTCGAAAAATTAGGAAATGGATTGCGTTCATTAAATGAAACTACTGAAAAACTTTCAGATGTTTCTGAAGCTTCTGTAGCTACAAACAATTATGTAGCTAGTTTTGAAAAAGCTTCTAATAAAGTAAATGAATTTGCTGATCTTTATGGTAAATCTGCTCAAGATTTAAATAACTCAGCAAGCGGTTTAGCCAGATCATATGAAAAATCTGCTGAAGTTGTTGCTGGTTCAGTTGGTACATTTGCAGATACTATGTCACAAAGTGGAACTAAAGTAGCTGTAATGATTACTGAGTCTGGAAAAAATTTATCAGAATCTTATGGTAGACTTGCTGATGCAATGAATGCTGAGTTTGAAAATACTAAATCAGGTTCAAAAAATTATAGCGAACAATTAGTAGTAATGTCAAAAAATCTAACTGCATTAAATTCTGTATACGAATTACAACTTCAAGGTACAAACGAGCATCTTGAATCCGCAAAAACATTATTTAGCGGTATGGAAGATATTATGATAAACATGAAAAATTCTGCTGACGATGTTAAAAAATATCGTGAAGAAATTTCTAAGTTAGGCCAAAATCTAACTGCAATGAATACAATTTATGGCAACATGCTTTCTGCTATGAATTTTTCAAAATAATTTTTCTAAACAGAAGTTGTAATTGATTTTAAAAGAATATTAGAATATGGGTGCAACAAATTGTCCGGAAACCCCGAGGCAGAAAATGATAGGAATGATGTATCTCTTTTTAACGGCGATGCTTGCATTGAACGTTTCAAAAGAAATACTTAACGCTTTCGTTATTGTAAACAAAGGACTTCAGCAAACAAATGCGAATTTTACACAACGAAATGGTTTTACTTATCAGGCTTTAGCTTTTGCAAAAAGCAATGATGCTAAAAAAGTAACTCCATATTATGATGCTGCTATGTCTGTTGAAAAGTTAGCATTTGATTTAGACACCATGATTAAAAACATGAAAGTCGCAATTATAATGAAAGCTGACGGTAAAACTCCTGAAGAAGCAGGAAAAGCAGAAGAAGATTTAATGCTTTTTGAAGCAAAAGATAACCGTGACGTACCTAACTTATATATGGTAGGTGGCGTTGAAGATGGCTCAGCAGGTCATGCAAGAAAACTTAAAGAAAAATTAATTGAGTTTAAAAAGAAAGCTCTTGATTTATTAAAAGATCCAAAGATTATTCTTGATAAAAAAGATACCATTATTAATAAGTTAGGTAATTTAGGTATTAAAACTGAAGATGAAGCATTTAATCCTGATAAACCTGACGAAAGATATTGGGAAACCAGATTGTTTTCAGAAATACCTTGTGCAGCAACACTTACTCTTTTAACTCAGATTCAAAATCAAGTTAAAAATGCTGAAGCTGCAGTGATTCAAACATTATATAGCGGTATTGGATCAACTGATATTAAATTTGATGTTGTAGCTCCGCGTGTTATACCAAAAAGCAATTATATAATTCAGGGCGATTCATATGAAGCTGAGCTATTTATTGCTGCATATAGTTCTACAGATACAACATCACAAGTTATTATTGGAGAATCTTACGATTCTGTGAAAAATGTAATTAATAACCCAACATCTACAATTAATTTTAAAGATGGTATTGGTAAATACATTGTGCCAAATGCTGGCGGTGGTGCCCATACATATGCTGCAATGATTAAAGTTTTTAATGCTACTACAGGTGTAATGACTAGCTATCCTGTAAAGTCAGGTGGAAAATATGCTATTGAATATAACGTTGCTCCTCCTATGGCTGTAGTTTCGCCTACAAAAATGAATGTTTTATATATCGGTGTTGATAATCCAATTGAAATATCAGTTCCTGGTTTTAGAGACGATCAAGTATCAGCAAGTTGTTCAGGTGGTTCACTTTCAAAATCTGGAAAAGGATGGATAGCAAGAGTTACTAAAGTAGGAAAATGTAATATTTCAGTTAATGCTAAAGACGATAAAGGTGGTTCAAAATCTATGGGTTCTAAAGAATTTCGTGTAAAAAGAGTTCCTTTACCTGTTCCTACTTGTAATAAACAAAAAGGTGGAACTATTTCTAAAGGTATGTTACAGGCTCAATCTGGACCAATGGCAACTCTTGAAAATTTTGACTTCGAATTAAAATATACTGTTGTTAGTTTTACAGTATCAGCGAATATTGGCGGTTTTGAGCAAAATCCAGCTTCTCCTAGCGGTAAATTTACTCCACAACAGCTTGATTTAATAGGTAAGGTTCCAAAAGGTAAAAAAGTTTATATTGAAAATGTAAGAGCAAAAGGACCAGATGGAACTGTAAGTGATATTGGTACAATTTCATTTAAATTAAATTAGCCTAAAAAAATAGGGTTATGAAAAAAATAATTTTAGTTCTAACAATTGCTGTCTTTCTAGCTCCTTTTGCTAAAGCACAAGTGAGTGATGTATTAGACGGAGTTTATGTAAAGGAACATGTTCCTGCACGTAAACCAGTACCTTATCATCATCTTCGTGAAGCTGATATGATGTGGTCAAAAAAAATATGGAGAATGTTAGACCTACGTGAAAAAATTAATCATCCTTTATATTATCCAACGGCTAAAATGGATGATAGATACAGTTTGATTGATTTATTATTATACGGAGTTGCATCAGAAGGATTAGTTGTGTATAATACTGGTGACGACGAGTTTACAACACCAATGACAGCTAAGGAAATAGATGATAACTTTGGTGTTAAAGTTGATACCGTATATATTGATAATGAAGAAACAGGTGGTCAAGATATGAAGATAATTGATAATCCAAGAACTACATCTGAAGTTACAAGATTATTAATAAAAGAAGTATGGTATTTTGACAAACAACGTTCAATGCTAGAGGTTAGAATTGTTGGTCTATGTCCTATTAGAATGTATGAAAAACAGGCAACAGTTAATCAAGAGGTAACAGCTCCAGAAGATGGCGAAGCTGATGAAAAGGAATTAACAGCCAAACAAATATTTTGGGTTTATTTTCCTTCTGCCCGACCATTATTAGCAAATCATGAAGTTTTCAATTCAAATTCAGATTCTGAAAGAAGAACTTTTGATGATATTTTCTTTAAACGTCGTTTTAGTAGTTACATATATCAAGAAACAAATGTTTATGATAACCGCCGAATTGGTGAGTTTAAATATGGGCTTGATGCATTAACTGAATCAGATAACATTAAGGATTTTGTTTTCAAATTCGAACACGATTTGTGGGAATACTAAAATATTTAAAATAAAAAAACCGCTTACTTAAGCGGTTTTTTTATTTTAATACAAGTTCTACTATATAAAGCCCTCTCCTTTTTGTATTTTAATATCAGTTACAATTTGTCTAATATGTTGTTCATCTTCTTTTTTACAAATAAGAAGAGTATCATTAGTATCAACAATTATATACCCTGATAAACCATTTAATACAACCAACTTATCATCTGATACATTAATTATGCAATTATCAGTATTATAAGTAACAGAATTTTCTCCCTTAATAACGTTTTTATGTTCATCTTTAGGAAGATTTTCATATAATGAACCCCATGTTCCAAGATCTGACCATCCGAAATCTGCAGATATAACATAAACATTATTAGCTTTTTCCATCACGCCATAATCAATAGAAATATTCTTACATTCTGAATATATAGCAGATATTGCATAATCTTCTTTATAAGTAGAAAAGTGATGTAATGCTTCTTTAAATAATATATCAACTTCCTGAAGATGATCTTCAAAAGATTTCATTATAGATTTTAAACTCCAGATAAATATTCCACTATTCCAGAAAAATTCACCACTTTCACAAAAAACTTTGGCCATCTGTAAATTTGGCTTTTCGGTAAAGGTTTTAACTTTTAATAATCCACCCTCTATTTTCTCGTCATTATTAACCTGAATATAGCCATAACCTGTTTCTGGCCTCAATGGTTTTATTCCAATAGTAAGTAAAGCATTGTTTTTATCCGTAAACTCTAATGCTTTTAGAATTGTTCTTTTAAATTCCTCGGTATTAATAATTAAATGGTCAGAAGGAGCAACAATAATATTAGCATTTGGGTTTCGCTTTAAAATTGTATAATTAGCATATGCAATACAAGGAGCAGTATTTTTTCGCTGTGGTTCTAGTAAAACCTGTTCAGAATTTAGCTGAGGAAGCTGTTCTAATACTAAATCTTTATAATCCTTATTAGTTACAATATAAATATTTTCAACTGGACAAATCTCATTGAAACGATCAAAAGTTGCCTGTAAAAATGTTCTGCCAGTATTTAAAATATCTAGAAATTGCTTTGGTTTAGTAGTACGACTTAATGGCCAGAATCTACTACCGATTCCACCAGCCATAATTACGCAATAATTATTAACATTCATATAGTTACGTATCTTCTTATAATGTATTTGGTAGGCAAAAGTATAAAAATATAACTATAATATCGACCAATGTTAATTAAAAAAAGGACAAAAGGTTATTAAATTATAACTCTTAAAATAATTTATAATGCTAATCAAAAACTTAGCATCAATTAATATTTAGAAATAGTATTGACATTTTTATTTATTCAATTATACTTTCAACTTCTGCTTCCTTATTCACTAAATACATTTTATTACTGGATAAGTCTTTACACAAATATCTAGTTCTACGCTTTTCAATAATTCTAACTTTCATTCCAATTGTTAAATTTAAACATGAATTAATTGGAAAAGATTCTAATCTTGTAGGAGCTAGAATATTTAAACTAGCATTTATTCTATCAACAATTTTACTTCTTGAACTTGAAGAATAATCATTTTTAACAACATAAAAATAATGAACTACTTCGGCGATCTCTTTAGGGAATAATTCATTTTTAATTGCTGAAACTAAATAACCCGAAAAAGTATTCTTCCATTCAATTCCGTGAGGTTTAATTTTTTTTCCAAAGTCGTCAAAAGCTTTTAGATGTGCTAATTCGTGTAATAAAGTGATTAAAAATGAATATTTATCTAGATTTCCGTTTACAGTAATTCTTTGTTTTTTGCCATGAAAAGACTCCATGTAGTCTCCATACTTGGTTTGCCTTGACTTTGTGACCTTTAGATGAAATACTAAACCCCTTGTTTCGGTTTCGACAAAAATTGCTGCACTTTCACCAATATATTTGGCTAAATTTTTTTGAAAACTTATATTCTCTTCAGTTGTCATTAATATTTAAGACGTATTTTTTTGTAATTTAGCCATCAAATATACTAATTAATGAAATTGTTTTTTCATCTTGGAAGGTACACTAAATTAATGGGAAAGGTTTTTTCGAGACCTGGAAAAGCAAGTATATTCTTCAAACAAATTCTTAAAGAAATCGATTCTCTTGGTATAAATTCACTTGGAATAGTAATTATTATTGCATTTTTTATGGGCGTTGTTATTACCCTTCAAACTGCATATAACATCGAAAACCCATTTATCCCCCTTTATTTAATTGGGTTAGGAACTAGAGACTCTATGATATTAGAATTTTCTTCAACAATATGTGGATTAATTTTAGCTGGAAAAGTAGGTTCAAGCATTGCTTCTGAGATTGGCACAATGAGGGTTACCGAACAAATTGATGCTCTTGAAGTAATGGGAATTAATTCTGCTAACCATTTAATATTACCTAAAATTATTGCAGCAGTTTTTATTAATCCATTTCTAACTATAATAAGTATTTTCATTGGAATTTTTGGTGGTTGGCTTGCCGGTGTTTTATCTGGTGCAGTATCAAGTGAAAATTATATATATGGCGTTCAATATGCATTTGAACCCTTTTATGTAACATACTCCTTAATAAAAACATTATTTTTCGCTTTCATTATTACATCAGTTTCATCATACGAAGGCTTTTATTGCACAGGTGGTGCGTTAGAAGTAGGAAAAGCCAGCACAAAAGCAGTTGTTTATAGCAGTCTAATGATTTTACTATTTAATGTAATTCTAACTCAATTATTATTAACACACTAAAAAATGATTGAGGTAAAAAACATAAGTAAACAATTTGAGGATGGATATAAAGTTCTTGACGATATTAATATTGTTTTTGAAACTGGTAAAACAAATTTAGTAATTGGTCAGAGTGGTTCAGGAAAAACAGTTCTTCTTAAAACTCTTGTAGGCTTACATGAGGTTAATGAAGGAAGTATCAACTTTGACGATCGCAACTTTACTTCTATGAATTTTACTGAAAGAAAATTAGTTCGTCAGGAGTTTGGAATGGTGTTTCAAGGAGGTGCATTATTCGATTCCTTATCAGTTATTCAGAATGTTATGTTTCCGTTGCAAATGTTTTCTCATTTAACTCATTCTGAAAAATTAGACAGAGCAAATTTCTGTTTAAAAAGAGTTGATTTAATTAATAAAAATCACCTCTCCCCTTCTGAAATAAGTGGTGGCATGAAAAAAAGAGTTGCAATTGCAAGAGCAATTGCTTTAAATCCTAAATACCTTTTTTGTGACGAACCAAACTCAGGCCTTGATCCTATTACTTCAATATTAATTGATAATCTTATTAAGGAGATTACAGAAGAATATCAAATTACAACTATTGTAAATACTCACGACATGAACTCTGTAATGGAAATTGGAGATAAAGTTATTTACATTTATAAAGGTCGTAAATGGTGGGAAGGCAATAAAACTCAAATTTTTGATACGAATAATAAAGAACTTAACGAGTTTATTTTCGCTTCAGAATTAACAAAAATGATTAAACACAAACGTGGTTAATCATTAATTAAAATGCGCTAAAATAGAATCAAAAATAATTTTTCCATCTGTATTTGAAAGCTCTGTATCCGATGCTCTTTCAGGATGAGGCATCATTCCAAAAACATTTTTCTTAGCATTACAAATACCTGCAATATTTTCTATTGAACCATTTGGATTTGCATCGCAACCAATATTTCCATTCTCATCACAATATCTAAAAAGAATCTGCTCATTTAAGCGCATAGTTTTTAATGTCTCGCTATCTGCAAAATATCTTCCTTCGCCATGTGCAATAGGGATTTTAAGAGCAGTATCTTTTTTTATTAATTTAGTTATTGCACTGTTACTATTACTTGCTTTAATATATGTGTTTTTGCAAATAAACTTTTGGTTTGTATTTGCTAAAAGAGCTCCTGGCAATAAATGTGCTTCGCAAAGAATTTGAAATCCATTACAAACGCCAAATACTAACCCACCCTTTTCAGCAAAAGCAATCACCTTTTCCATAATTGGCGAAAAACGTGCAATTGCACCAGAACGAAGATAATCTCCAAATGAAAAACCACCAGGAAATATTACAGCATCAACATTTTTAAGACTTGTATCCTTATGCCAAAGTTCAGTAACATCTTGTTTCATAATATCTTTTAACACGTAAATCATATCATGATCACAATTTGATCCCGGAAAAATAACTACTCCAAATTTCATGTAATTCGTTTTTTGCTTTGTTTCAAAGATAGAAAAATTTTTACCTACAATTTTTATTTGATTTTAAGTTTAAGCCATTTTTATAAAAAAATATTTAACTGTCTAAATAATTGGTTTAGTTAATAAAAACAAATTATTTTAAAAGATATTAATGTAATTGTTTAGAGTTTCCTTTTAAATTGTAATTTTGAAGTGTTAAATGTTTTTCAATGGATATACACGACGAAGAAATAAAAGAGTTTATAGAAATTTTTGCTTCACTTTCTACTTATAATTTTTCAGATTATTCCGAGAAATCTTTTAGAAGGCGAATGGAAAAAATTGTAAATGATAATAATTGTTCATTAACAGATATCATTAAAAAAGTTAAAAACAATGCTTCTTTTTTAGAAAAAATTGTTCGTGATATTACCGTTAATACAACTGAACTTTTTAGAGATCCTAAAGTCTGGCTCGAAATTCAAAAAGAAATAATACCCAAATTAAAAGAATTAAATACAATAAACTTATGGCATGCAGGATGTTCTTCTGGTCAAGAACTATATTCGATGTTAATGTTTATGAATGAAAATGGGTTATTAGAAAAAACCAAAACAATTGGCACAGATATAAACACTGAAATACTAGAAGAAGCAGCAAAAGGGAATTATAAATATAGATTTAATTTTGAATATCTTCCAAATTTTGATCAGGTTTTAAACGTAATTCCAGAAAAAGAAAAAATTCCATATTCAAAATATATGGATATTGACCAATCAAAGGATTTAATAAAAATAAAGCCTTTCTTATTAAATAAAGCTGAGTTTTTAAAACACGATTTAGTTAAAGATAAAAACATTTTTAGTAGAAAGTTCGATTTTATAATTTGCCGTAATGTACTTATTTACTTTAATAACAATTTACAGAACAAAATATTCGACATGTTTTGGGAAAATTTAAATGAAGGTGGATTTTTAGTTATTGGTCTTCATGAAAGCATAATGGGACCAATATCAGCAAAATTCATAAAAAAAGGACAGTGCTACATTAAAAAATCAGCAAACGGGTAATTGCAAATATGCTAAAAAACTACACTAGCACTACTCCTAGTATTATTGAAGAAAACGTAGCACAAAGTATAAAAGAAATTATTTCAAACGAATTTTCAATTGATTTAACTCATATCGAAAATTTTGTTTTTAGAAGAAGGATATCAGTTGCTCTGTCTTTTCTAAAAATTATACCCGAAAACTTAATTGCTAACACTCAGAAATTAGATAAAGAAAAGATTGATATTTTAATGCATTTTTTATATCACGGCGAAAACGAATTATTTCGCGATACTGAAACATGGATCTTTTTACGTGACAAAATCTTATATGAACTAATAAAAAATAATAACCCTAAAGTATTATTTTACAATACAACTTCAGGCGAGGATATCTATAGTTTTTTAATTCTGCTGAATGAATTTTTTCCAAAAAATAATATCGAAATAACTATTGTCAGCCCATCAGAGTATTCTTTGAAAAACATTGCTGAAGGAATACTAGCTCAGCCAAAAAACCGATCATCTCATTTAAATTTTAAAGCATTACTGGCTAATAATGAAATATCAAAATACCTTAATTTAAATAACAACGTGTTATCATTTAAAAAGAATTACATTATTAACATTAAGTACATATTACAGTCATACAAACAATCAACAAATATTTCTGACTTTGATTTAGTAATGTGCAGAAATAAATCGTTACCATTTGCCATAGAAAACATTAACTTTATTTATAATGAAATTGTTTCAATATTAAAACCAAAAGGATATTTAGTTATTGGGATTAATGAAAATTTGCCGAAAGAATTTATAAATTTGTTTAATGTAGTTTCTAAAAACGAAAGAATTTTCATAAAAAAGTTGAATGACAAATAAAGCAATTGTTATAGGTGGCTCTGCAGGAAGTTTTAAAATTGTAATGAAAATTATTTCATTACTTCCTAAAAAGATTGATATACCTATTTTTATTTGTTTACATAGATTGCGTTCTGCCAGAAAAGGTTTTGCAGAAACCCTTCAGATTAATTCATCAATAAAAATAATTGAGCCTATTGACAAAGAGTTTATTGTTGCTAATAATATTTATATAGCTCCTGCAAACTATCACATGTATATATTACAAAATGGCAGAATTGGCTTATCAATAGAAGAAGAATTAAATCATTCCAGACCTTCTATTGATTTAACCTTTATAACAGCTGCTGAATATTACAAAGAAAATTTACTTGGCATAATATTATCAGGCGCAAATGATGATGGTGCAAATGGTTTTAAGAAAATAAAAGAATATAATGGTACTACTATAGCCCAAGATCCGCAAGAATGCGAAGTTTCTGTAATGCCATTATCTTGTATAAAAAATAATTGCACAGATAAAATATTAACTATTAAAGAAATAATTAAAGAGATACAATTTTTTATATCCTTTAACATTTGATTACACTTTTTAAAAACTTTTCTATAACTTTAAGCCAAAATTAAATGAAAAGATGGCAGTTGTAACGTCTAACCAACTTTCTTTTCTCTCGTTGTTAAAGGAATTTGAACCTACGGTTCTTATTTCAAACACTATTTTATATTATGAAGGCGAAGTAAACCATGAAGTTACAAAAGCACTTACTTATACTTCAGAAAAACACTTAAGTGAAAACAAGGAAAACAGAATGGTTCAAAAGAAAGTGTTTAACGTAATGATAGAATGTCTTCAAAATATTGATAAACACGCTCTTGAATTTGCTATTTCAGGAAATTACATAACTAAAAAAGGTGCTATTTTAGTTGCTGAGTACAGTGATTCTTATTGCATATTAGCTGGAAATCCTGTCGACAAAAAACAAATGGATGCATTAACTGTGATTATTAAAAATTTACAGTTTCGAAAAAAAGAAGATCTTCGTCATCTATATAAAAAGCAACTCGAAAATGGTATGCTGTCAGAAAAAGGAGGAGCTGGTTTAGGTTTCATAGATATGGCACGTAAAACTGGTAATCCTTTGCATTTTTCATTTTTCCCGTTAGAAGGCGATTTATCATTTTTTGCATTAAAAATTCGTATAACTAAATGATTAACTATGGAAGCTATTAATATTAATTTCACAAACGATACTCCTCAAATTATTCTAAATAAAGACAATAATCAATTTGAGATTATTGGTAAAAGCTTGCCAGAAGATGTTAATTCATTTTATGAGCCAGTTTTTAAATGGTTTGAAAATTACTTTCAAAATCCCAATCCAAAAACAGTGTTGGTTTTCAATCTTGATTACCTTAATACTGCATCATCAAAATCACTTCTTTCGCTTTTTTTAATTTTAGAAAATGCCATTATAGCTGGCCACCAGGTTGAAGTTGTTTGGCAATATCTTGTTGACGATGAAGATATGTTTGATGTAGGCGAAGAATATTCAGAAATAATAAAAGTACCATTTAGCTTTGTTCCATTGGAAGTAGAAGACTAATTTTCTTTGTTTTTTCGCCAAAAAATTCACTTTATTATTATTTAATACATTATTATGTTACTAAAAACTATAGAAATAGAACCTATGGAAAATATTAATTGGGGTACATTACCTTTTGGATATTTAAAAACTGACTTTAATGTTAGAACTGTATACAAAAACGGACAATGGAGTAAGCTAGAAGTTTCTGATTCTGAATTTATGCCTGTTCATATTTCTGCTACCGGTTTACACTACGGACAGGAAGCTTTTGAAGGAATGAAGGCATATATGGGAAAAGATGGAAAAGTGCGTATTTTTAGATGGATAGAAAATGCAAAACGTATGCAACGTTCTGCTAAAGGCACTTTTATGGCTGAAGTTCCAGATGAACTTTTTCATGAAGCTGTTGTAAAAGCTGTTAAATTAAATAAAAGATTTATTCCACCATATGGCACTGGCGCTGCACTTTATATAAGACCTTTGCTTTTTGGTTCAGGTGGCGAAATTGGAGTAAAACCTTCTTCAGAATATACTTTTATAGTTTTTGTTAGTCCGGTAGGACCATATTTTAAAGAAGGGTTTAATCCTGTAAAAATTGCTATTGTTAGAGATAGCGATAGAGCAGCTCCGCAAGGAACTGGGACTTTAAAAGTTGGTGGAAACTATGCTGCAAGCTTAAGAGGTATTGCTAAAGCCCATGATTTAGGCTGTAGTTCACCTTTATATCTTGATTCTAAAGAAAAAAAATATATTGACGAAATAGGAGCAGCAAATTTCTTTGCAATTAAAGACAATACATATATTACATCAAAGTCTGAATCAATTTTACCTTCTATAACAAACATGAGTTTAATAGATTTAGCTAATGATATTGGACTAAAAACTATTCGTCGACCAATTGATATAAATGAACTAGAAACTTTTGAAGAAGTTGGTGCATGTGGAACAGCTGCTATTATTACTCCAATTGGTGAAATAAAGGATCCAGACAATAATAAATCATATAATTATTGTAAAAATGGAAAACCTGGGCCAGTTTCATTAAAGCTATACGAAACACTTGTAGGCATTCAATATGGTGAAGTGGCTGACAAATACAACTGGACAGAAGTTATTGAATTTGAATAATAAATAGTATTACTTAAATTTAAACAAAATATAAATCTTATTTTGTTTAAATTTAAGTTCCTGATTTAATAATAAAATCGTGAATTTTTAGTTATTCGTAAATTAAATCAGTTAACATGCGTAGTTTAATTTGTACTTTATTAATACTTTATACTTTTCAAGTAAAAAGTCAAGTTCCAGTTGGCCAATGGCGCGCCCATTTACCATATTCCACCGGAATTAATGTAGAACCAGCAGGCGATAAAGTTTATTGCTTATCTACTGGTGGCCTTTTTGTTTATTCCACATCTGATTATTCAGCAACTACACTTACAAAAATTAACGGATTATCTGATGTTGTTATTAGCGCCTTACAATTTATACCCGAAAAAAACACTTAGTAATTGGATATGAAAATGGGAATATTGATTTAATAAAAAACAATACTATATATAATATCTCAGATATTTACAGAAAGCAATTAACAGGAAATAAAGCCATCAATAATATAAACTATATAAACGGTGTTACTTATTTGTCTTGTGGTTTTGGAATTGTAATTTTAGATATTGATAAAAATGAAATTAAAGACACATATTTTATAGGACTAAATGGAACTTACTTAGATGTTTTAGAGATTTGCTCTGATAATGTAAACCTATATGCTGCTACATCTACAGGGATATATAAAGCACTAGAGAGTAATGAAAATCTAGTAAACTTTGCTAATTGGTCTTTAATAACTGATATTCCTAATTATAATAAAAGTTTCAATCATATTGTTTTTTTTGATAACCATATTTTCACAACGTATAGCAATAATACATGGAACAAAGACACAACTTATATTTATAATAACTCTTACTGGGCAAAATTTGATACCAGTATGAAACAAATTCATAATATGGTTGTTTCTGGCAATAAATTATTTATCGTTAATGAAAACGATTTTAAAACCTATAATTCTTATAATGATTTAACCGGATCATTATTTTATGGATTTTCTTCTGCTGGTTCTGTACCAAGAGACGCTGAATTTTCAAGTGATGGAACTTTATGGATTGCAGATAATATATCAGGATTAGTTTGGTTAAAACCTGGCACATATAATTATGAATCAACTGCACCTAACGGCCCAGCCCAAACAAGCGCAAAGTGTGTTGTTGCGACTAAAGATGAAGTGATTATAGTTCCTGGCGGACGAGACCCTTCATGGAATAACTTATGGAATTCTGGTGCTATTTATTGGTTTAAAAATCAAAAATGGACAAATCTATCATCAGCCCAAATTCCAGAATTAATTACTAGTAAAAGTCCTGATTTATGTGAAATTGCAGTTAATCCCATAAATCCAAGTCAAGTTTTTTTTGGTTCATATGGCGGCGGAGTTCTTGAATTTAACGATGGCAACTTTACTAATCATTATACTGAAGTTAACAGTAGCTTACATAATATTTATCCCGGAACTCCTTATTTAAGAATTGGCGGTTTAGCTGTTGATGAAGATGAAAATTTATGGGTGACGAACTGTGGTGCTATAACTTCTATACAAACTTCTTTGTCGGTAAAAAAGAAAAATGGAACATGGACAGGTTTTCCACTTTTCACAGAAATGGGAGTTTCTGACGTTGGAAAAATAATTTGTGCAAAGAATGGAATTAAATGGATTATTTTACCAAGAGGCAGAGGACTTTTTGCCTTTAGCGAAAATGGAACCATTGATAATACAAGTGATGACAAAAAGAAATATGTCAGCATTATGGATGAAAATGGGGATGTTATAGCAAATGATATTTATGCAATTGCAGAAGATAAAGATGGTTTAATATGGGTTGGAACAAACAAAGGCATTGTATTTTATTACAATCCCGAAAATGTATTTGAAAGTAGTACTTTTTACGCTCAACAAATAAAAATCCCTAATGAAAATCCAGGACAGGCAAATTTCCTTCTTGAAGCGGAAACTGTTACTGCTATTGCAATTGACGGAGCGAATCATAAATGGTTTGGAACTGAAAATGGTGGAGTATTTATGATGTCGGCTGATGCCACTATTGAACTTTTGCACTTTACTAAAGAAAACAGTCCATTACTTTCTAATTCTATACTGGGTATAACAATAGAACCTAATTCTGGCGAAGTATTTTTTGCTACAGATAAAGGTGTTATTTCATATAGATCAACTACTACAGAAGGCCAAGAATCATTTCATAATGTTTATGCGTTTCCAAATCCTGTTAAACCTGGCTACGAAGGATTAATAGCAATTACTGGTTTAGTAACTGATGCTGACATTAAAATCTCTGATATAGCAGGCAATGTTGTTTATCAAACAAAAGCTGAAGGCGGACAAGCAACATGGAATGGAAGAAAATATTCTGGCGAAAAAGTGCAGACTGGAGTTTATTTAGTTTTTTGCAGTAATGACGATGGCTCGAAAACTTACATTACTAAAATTCTATTTATAAATTAAAACAAGCTTTACGCTTTTTATACTTTATAAAACCTAGAATTTAAACTGCATACTTACCCTAATTCCCCATTTGGCAATGTTTGGGTTTTTTAAGTATGAAAATCTCCAGACTCCATCAATACGAATAATTTTAAAGATATTTTCTATCCCTATTCCACCCTCAACATATGGTTTTAAATTATGAATATTTTGACTTCCATCTAAAGTTCCTAAGCCTTCAGGGAAAGTCATTACATCAAGATTTTTTCTTTCAATACTGCCTATTAATCCTTTACCCCATGCTACTTCTCTCCATTTAAGTTTACGTAGTAATGGGAATTTATTTAAAAACAAACCATCAAAATAATGAGTCCATGTTAAACTAAGCCACTGATCGCTTACAAACTCATAATAATTCATCAAATTAAATGAGTATTCATCATAAAAATATGTCTGATTTCCTTCATGAAGTTTTAAAAGTGGGTAAGGTAAAGTACCAAATATTTTACCTCCTTCTAAAACATACTTCGAATAACCAAAAGGATAAATATTAAACCAATGATCAATTGTAAGTATTAATTTATGATAAGGAAATGAATTATTCCATACACCATCTAACCCATAAGAATAATTAACATTGAGCACTGGATATTTTGTTCCTAAACTAATTCTATCAAACTCTCCCATTACATATTTCTCATTGTAGGCAAAACGAGTATTAATTATAAGATCACTTGTGTACAAAATATCTTTATGAATAATATCACTTCCGCTTTTTATATTAAACTCAACACCTGGCATAGGTAACATCTCTCTATGTTTAAATATAAAATTATTAGAAAAACCCTGAAACCACTCATGCTCATAATTAACTTTATATTCTTGAACCATCGACAGTTTATCGCTAGACCCTCTTCTTAATGCAGAAGCAAGAATATTATCTTCTTTAAATGCATTAACAGATTGCCCTAATTGTTCTAAATCGTGCTTATATGCCAATGTTATCCCACGCCTTGGGTTTTTATTAAACATATATATTAATTTCCCGCTATATTTAAATCTTTCGTCTTTTGTGCCATATGCAGTATATGCTTCAAGCATAATTTTTTTACTGAATGTATTACTGGTTCTTGCGCCCAGCCTAAATCTATTTCCTTCTATATTGTTAAAACTATAAGCTGTAAAATAAGGGCCAAGTTCAAACTTACCCCATACATAATAAGAGGTAACAAATGCATTTAATATATCATAATAAGTTCTAAATGCTCTAATAGTTTTAATTGTATCAACCATTTTAAAAATACCCCTCTCTTTTTCAGTAAGCTCCTCTTGCCTAGCATTATTCCAGAAAGCAGTATCTTTATTTCCTGCTTCAGGATCAACTAAAATATCAGTAGTAGAGGCATAAAAAGCATCATCTTTGGCATTATTTATTTTATGATTTCTAAAAGATGTAGTTTTCTTTCCAAAAAATCCCATTGTGTTATTAGGGTTTTCAAATAAGTTAAAATCAACAACCATCGTTTCTTTGCTTAACAACCAAGCTGTTGTATCAATCAAGTTAAATTCCTGACTAATATTAACACTATTAATAAAGTTAATATTTACTGATTTATCGATTTTAATTTCAATTTTCTTTATTGCAAAAGTCGTATCGGCAATCCAAAAATCACCATTAAAAACGTTTTCCTCTTTAATTCTTGGATGAAATACCATATGATAGCACCAATTATTATCAACAAATCCGCTATCAACTAAAAAGTATTTATAATACATTCTACCAATACCAGCTATCGGGCTAATAAAACCTTTACCAAAAATATCTATATAATTATCATATAAATTCATTTTGATAAACATATTACCCATAAGTTGATTGATACTCTGATTTTGTATACCAGATGCATGCGAAGCTTTTATAAACTCACGTTCAGCTTTTGGTTGTTTCCTATAATAAAAATCGGCTACAGACTCAATTATAAATACAGGCAAATATGGTTTTCCGTTTACAGTAGAGGTATCAATATATTGAAAAACAAACTTAAAAGGCTTTAAAACTCTTTTATTTTTAAATTCTTCTGTAATGTTATTTAAATCAAATTCAATTTTATTATAAGTCTCATACTCGTAATAATCAAGCTTTTCTGTATTGTTTTTATTTTTATACTCTAATATTTTATCTAAAAGCACTAATGCTAGTTCATCTTTTGTTCTTGAACGTTTCTTAACCGCAACTACAACCTCCTCTAATTCAAGAGACGATGGAGTTAACTCAAAATTTACGGTTTGAAATTTATTTCTAATTATCCTTTTCGCACTACTCTTATAGCCTATATATGATGCGACTATAGAATCAACTGGTAAATTTGTTTCTAGTTTAAAGTTTCCATTATAATCAGTAATAGCTCCTTTTTTTGTTCCTTTAAAAGATACACTTACAAAAGGTAATGCTTCTTTTGTTTTTGCATCGCTAACATGCCCCATTAACTTAGTGATTTGAGCATATGATAATTGCCAGCTAAAAAATAAAGCAATTGAAAATGAAAGTATCTTAAAATATCTATTCATAATAAAGTTACCAAAGATAACGAAAGAGAATTTAAAATTATAATATAACAAAAAAGCTGCCTTAAATTAAGGCAGCTTTTAAGAATTATTATTTTTTCAGCTTATTATTTTACAACTGACTTAAATGTATCGTCGTTAAAATATTTTACAAATTCCATATCAGTTTTTGCATCGTTTGCAAGTTTAGCATTTTTGCTAATTGCAGCACGTAAACTGTTATACATTAAATCTGTGTTTGACGAACGAGCGCCAATGATTGCTTTTAAATAATACATCATATCGCGATCTTTATCTTCAGCGCAATCAATTGCTTTATTAGCAGCATCTGTATTTGCAGTAAGTAATTTTGCTAAAGCAGCATTAAATGTGCAATATGAACCAAAGTATGTAACTGCACCATTGTAATCAGCTTTTTTAACTGCACAAATTCCTAAGTTATAATTTACTTCTGAACCTGCACCACCTGCTGATTTAAAATATTCTTCAGCTTTTACAAAGTCACCATCACGTAATGAACTTGCGCCAAGATTGTTTAAAACGATAGTATTTCCAGCATCTAATGATTTTGCTTTTTCGAATTGAGCTTTTGCATCAGCATTTTTATCTTGTTGAATTAAAACAGCACCTGCATTGTTAAAACCTCTCCAATCGTTTGGATTTTGTGTTGCAGTAGTTTGATAAATTGATAACTGACGGTTTAGATCTTTTGTTAAAGTTGCAGTATAAAGCAATTCTTCTAATGAAAGAACAGCTGGACTTGCATTAAAAGTAGAATCTAATTCTCTATCTGAACGACCAATACTATCAACGTTAACTGTTAACACTGATCTTCTTAATTTTGGTAACACTTTATCAGCTACTTGTGTATAAGCTTTACTAATGTTTTTAATTTCTTTTTCGCGTTGAATAGGATCTGAATACATTGAAAGAACACGAACAATAAGATCTTTATCAGCGATATCTGAAGCACCCATTAAACTTTGGAAACCATCCCAATCTTCAGCTGTTGCTTTTTCAGTAAAGAATCCTTGAGTTTTTGCTTTTTCGTATTTTTTAAATTCACCTTTTATTGCAGTTGTTCCACTTGTACCACGGTTTGTAGATAATTTAGCGTTTAACTCTTCTGTTCCGTCTGGTGATGAATAAGAAGATACAAAAACACCTTTAATATCTTTTCTTGGGTTAGTTTGAGCATTTGCTAAATATTTTTTCAAAGCTTTCATTTCGTCTTTTGACATTTCACCAGGACGAACTCCAGACTGATTTATAACATACATAATGTTAGCTTCTCTTGTTTCAGGAATAATGCGAACAAATTTATCTTTGCCCATTATTGCTTTTGAATCTTTTTCAAGTAAACCAGGAGTAGCGATAGTTCCTTTTCCAATATTTACAGGTTCAAAATCAACAAACTTTTTCTTAACAACTGCATGAATTTTTACGTTCACATCACAAATACGCATATCTTGTGTATAAGCAACCTTATCAGTATAAGAAAATCCTCCACCAGCAAGCATATTAATTACAGAATTGTTATCCTGAACTTTTTCGCCCTGAACTTTTATTGTTTTTAAAGCAACTTCAGTTCCACTTGCAGATTTAAGTACTGGAGTAATTTCACAAGTAACTTTTTTCTTGTAATATTTTTCAGGAAATTTACCTGTAACATTTACTACAACGCTATCAGCGTGCATTTCTAATGGATTTGGTGCAAGGGTATAAGTAATTACTCCTTGTTTTTTTTTCATCTTTTTTAATCCGGTACAGCTACTGAATGCAAAAGCTACTACCATAATGGATGCAAGATAAATGAAACTGCTTCTTTTCATATATATCTGATAATTTAATTGTTTTGTTTCAATTCTATGAATTTAATGGTACAAAATTATAAATGTTTTGTAAATAAAAAACAGTTTCTTAACATAAAAAACTATTTAATGAATAATTGTAGTTGAGCCCGGCTCGTATTCGCTATGAAATATAGCTTTGGTGATCTTTTGATAATGATCTGGATTATTCATAAAATTTAAATTATTTGCATCAATAATTAAAGTTGTAAGTTGTGACTGATGCTTAATAAACTCTAAATAGCTTCCATGAATTTTTTCAAGATACTCAGCAGTAATATTTTGCTCATATATTCTACCTCTTAAATTTATCTGGTACAAAAGTCTCTCAGTTGACATACTCAAATAAACAAAAAGATCAGGTTTGGGTAACGATTTATGAATAATGTCGAACAATTGCCGATAAAGATTAAATTCATCATCAGAAAGAGTTTGCTTGCTAAATATTAACGACTTCATAAAATAATAATCGGCAATAGTAATTGGTCTGAATAAATCAGGATTTGTTAATTCTTCTTTTAACTGATGATATCTATCTGCCAGAAAAGATAATTCCACAGGGAAAGCATACCTCTCTTGGTTTTCATAAAATTTTGGAAGAAAAGGATTTTCTGCAAATCGTTCTAAAATAAGTTTAGCGTTATAATCGGCAGCAATTTTTTTGGAAAGTGTTGTTTTCCCTACCCCTATATTACCTTCTATAACAACAAATCTTAATTTGGTCATAACTTTCAACTTTAAGTACTTAAGGCACTTTAAGTACTTCTTTTAGTATTTTGGAGTAATTCCCATATTTTTAAAAATAAACGAATAAATATCTACGGCTTCGTCAATTTGTTTTGAAGTTGGTTTTCCAGCTCCATGTCCTGCACTTGTTTCAATTCTTATTAAAACAGGATTTGAACCTTTATATTTTTCTTGAAGAGTAGCCATATATTTAAATGAATGTGCAGGAACAACCCTGTCGTCATGATCGGCAGTTGTTACCATTATTGCAGGATAATCAGCTTTCTCGCTAATATTATGTAATGGCGAATATTTATAAATATATTCAAATTCTTCTTTATTGTCGCTGTTTCCATAATCGGTTACCCAACTCCAGCCAATTGTGAATTTATGATAACGAAGCATATCCATAACACCAACAGCTGGCAAGGCAACTTTAAAAAGATCAGGTCGCTGATTAGCAACTGCTCCAACTAATAATCCACCATTAGACCCACCTTGAATTGCCAAATAATCTGGTGAAGTATATTTTTCTTTTATAAGATATTCAGCTGCTGAAATAAAATCATCAAAAACATTTTGTTTTTTTAGTTTTGTACCTGCCAAATGCCATTCTTCACCATATTCGCCACCACCTCTTAAATTTGCAACAGCATAAACACCACCGTTTTCTAACCAAAGAACCCTGCTTGTACTAAAACCAGGTGTTAAACTAATATTAAAACCTCCATACCCATATAATAATGTAGGATTATTCCCATCAAGAGTAATTCCTTTTTTTGAAACAATAAACATTGAAATTTTTGTTTTGTCTTTACTTTCATAAAACACTTGCTTTACTTCGTAAGCACTTCCATCAAAATCAATTGCAGGTTTGAAAAATTCTTTACTCTCCTCTGTTTTATAATCGTACTGAAAAACCGTTGTAGGATAATTATATGAAGTAAAATCGTAAAACGCTTCTGCATCATTTTTTCCTGAGTTAAAAGTATTTACAGTTCCTAATGCTGGAAGAGTTAATTTATTCAAAAACTTTCCGGCATAATCATAAATCATTATTTCCGAATGAGCATCCTTCATGTATGTTGCAACCAGGGTATTTCCACAAAAAGAAACTGACGAAAGAACATCTTTTGTTTCTGGAAGAATATCAATTGCTTTTGAAATATCAGGTGTTGAAATATCAACTTTTATTAATTTATATTTTTTTGCAGCTAAATTTGTACGGATATACAATTCTGAACCAATATTATCAACTACCCCATATTCACTGTCAAAACCCGGAACTAAAGTGATAATTTTAGAATTTGGTTTTAATAAATCATAAACATGCAATGCATTACCCATTGAGCCGGCATTTTCTTCACTAATAATTAAATACTTCTGATCTTCAGTTACTGAAGCATAAAAATTTCTAAGAGGTTCTTTTTTATCTTCAATTATAATTTTATCTGCACTTTGTTCTGAACCTAACTTATGATAATATAATTTATGAAATTCATTTTTCTGAGATAATTCTTTTCCTTTTGACGGTGGGGTATATCCGCTATAATATATACCTTCTTTAAACCAGCCAATTCCCGAAAATTTGACCCATTCCAAATGATCTGAAAGCAATTTACCTGTTTCAACATTCATAAAGTAAATTTCATTCCAATCGGAACCACCACGTGCAATTGCATATGCAAGAAGTTTTCCATCCGGAGAAATATCCATTGAAGCTAAAGAAACTGTTCCATCATCTGAAAGCGTGTTAGGATCTAATAAAACTCTTGCGCTATCAGTTAAAGAATTCATAATATAAAGTATGCTCTGATTCTGTAATCCGTTATTTTTATAACAAAAAAACTTATCGCCTTTTTTAAATGGAGCCGATTGCTTTGGAAAATTCCACATTGAAGTTAATCTTTCTTTCATTTTCTCGCGAAAAGGAATAAGTTTCAAATAATCAAATGTTAATCTATTTTCGGCTTTTACCCATTCTGCAACATCTTTAGCTGTATCATTCTCGAGCCAACGATATGGATCA
>CAIQJL010000337.1 GCA_903872185.1 uncultured Bacteroidota bacterium
CAATATAAAATTGATGGTTCTAAAATTATTCTTCATGATCAAAATGATCAAACTTTATCAAATGGGTTATATGTAGATTATATGCCTGATGCAAGTTTTGGTTTATACCTATACTCGAGTAAATATTCCGTTGGCATAGCAGTTAACCAGCTTAATAACAATATTAAATTTAAGGAAGTTGACCAACTTGGAATAAACAAAATAAAAAGCCATATTTTACTTTCAGGCTCTTATATTTATGCTATTAATTCCGACTTTGATATTGAACCTTCGTTAATGTTAAAATTTGTTTCTCCTGCCCCATTACAGGCTGATATTAATTTAAAAGCAACATACAAAAAAATGGTTTGGCTTGGATTCTCATGGAGAACAAAAGATGCTCTTTCGATTATGGTTGGATATAATTACAATGATTTATTATTATTTGGATATTCATATGACATTACAACCACTAACCTTAAAAATTATAGCTCTGGCACACACGAACTAATGATTGGCGTTAGATTTAATAAATTTAAGCAATCACAAACAAGAGCAAAAATAGAATAGTATGCGATTTACTTTTTTCTTATTGGTTTTTCTCTCTGTTATTTCAACAAATTGCACAAACAACCAAAGTAAGGCAACAAATAGCTTACATAGAGATACAATGGTTCAAATAATTGCAGAGATGCATCTTGCCGACGCAATTTTAATTTCTCCAAAAATTCAACAAAGTCCAAAAAAAATTAATTCGCAGAATTTATATCTCGAAATATTAAAAAAACATAATGTAACAAATAAACTTTTTGAAGACAACTTGAAATACCTAAGCATTGATACCCCCCAATTTAAAACAGTTTACGAAGATGTTATTAAAAAACTTACCATAATGCAAGGAGACATTATGAGTATAGATAGCACAAGCAAAAAATAACTTTTAATATGCGAAATATTTCTGCTTCGTATATTTTTACAGGTAAAGGTAAATTTCTAAAAAATGGAATAATAAAACTTGACGATAACAATATAATTATAGACGTTGTTGATACAAAAGGAGAAATTAAAGAGACTCCACAACTCGAACACTACAATGGAATTATTTGTCCGGGTTTTGTAAATGCACATTGTCACCTCGAACTTTCATACATGAAAGGCATGTTCGAGAAATCTGAGAATATTACTGGATTTATTTCTCAAATGATTAAAAAAAGAGAAATTAATAAATCAAACTCTGAAGAATCCATATTGCTAGCAGATAACGATATGCAAAGAAATGGGATTATTGCCTGTGGTGATATATCTAATACCGAAAAGAGTTTTACTGTTAAAGCAAATAGCAAAATTAAATACTATAATTTTATTGAAGTTTTAGGTCTAAATGAAAATGATTCTAATAACATAATTAATAAAGCCAAAGAAATTGTACAGGCTGCTTTTAAAACTAATGCCGGCGATTCCTCAATCTCTCCCCACGCATCATATTCTTTATCATTAAAATTATTAAAAGCAGTAAAAGAAAATGCAGAAAAAACTAAGAGTATAATTTCATTCCATAATCAAGAATCAAAAGAAGAAGCCGGACTTTTTTCAAAAACTTCAAATAACTTAACTGACATTTTAAATAAAATTGGTTTAACAGAAAACAATTTTCCGAAAACAGATAAAAGTACTTTAGAAAGCTTAATAAATAATTTACCTCAACACAATAACATTTTATTAATTCATAATGTTTTTACCGAATCTAAAGACATAGAATTAGCTAATAAATATTTCAACCATCATTTTTGGGTTTTTTGTCCAAAATCAAATTTATTTATAAGTAACACTCTACCTAACATTTCACTTTTTATGCAGAGTATTGATAATATTTGCATTGGCACTGATAGTCTGTCAAGCAATAATACATTATCAATTCTTGAAGAAATAAAAGTAATTCAACATCATTTCCCTCAAATTTCCCTTGAACTTCTTTTACAATGGAGTACAATAAATGGGGCAAAAGCTTTAAAAATGGATAAAGTAATTGGCGATTTTGAAAAAGGAAAAAAGCCTGGTGTTAATTTAATTTACAATTTAGATTTATTAAATTTAAAATTAACAAATAACACCGCAATAAAAGTACTTGTTTAATTTAATCTCTCCTACCGTTAAAAATTGCAATATAATATAACAACGTTGCTAATGAAGCTAATGCTGCTACAACATAAGTATAGGCGGCCCATTTTAATGCGTCTTTTGCTTTTGGATAAGTTGTAGAATTTGTAACCCCACTATTTGTTAGCCAAACCAAAGCACGCCTACTTGCATTTATTTCAACAGGAAGTGTAATAAAGCTAAATAGAGTTGTTAATGCAAATAACACTATTCCACCTAAAAGGAGATAGGGAAAACTCTGCAAAGCTAGAATACCTCCCAAAAGTATCCACTGAACCCATTTTGACGAAAAACTAACAATGGGCACTAATGCAGTTCGTACCTTCAAAAAAGAATATGCATCTGCATGCTGAATTGCGTGACCACATTCATGTGCAGCTACAGCAGCGGCAGCTACATTCCTTCCATTATAAACTTCAGGACTAAGATTTACTGTTTTCTCTACTGGATTATAGTGATCAGTTAAAGATCCTGGTACCGAAATAACTCTTACATCAAGTATGATGTTTTCTCTAAGCATTCTTTCAGCTACTTCTTTACCACTCAAAGAATTGTTTACAGGAATTTGAGAATAAGCTTTAAATTTCGATTTCAATCGCATTCCTATCAGCCAGCTGATAAGCATAAACACACCAAAAATAATCCAAATAGTAGGCATAATAATTTAATTTTTTAATAGAACTTTATTTCAAACTATTTGCCAATTTTAATTAGTGACTAAATGGCAGTATTATAATGTATCTGTAAAATTAAAAAGACCGCCCTTAAATAATGACGGTCTTTAACTTTAAAACTTAGAAAAATATCTGGCTGTACTAATAAGACTAAAAAAATGTAAAATGGTTGCCTAACAAAACACCCCTAAAACATGTTCTGCAACATTGAAATAAGTAAAAATGCCAATAAAGCAGAAATAACAATAACTGCTGAAGGCAAAATAACTTTTCTAACAAATATTGTATTCATGTTTTTTTTATTTTTTATCTCATCTACATAAAATTTGCTATAAATAATCATAAGATTTTTAAAATGATTTCTACAACAACTATTTTATATTTTTAAAATTTAGTTTCAATATATAGACATATAAGTAAAACTAAAGGTTGCCTAGGAATATTGCAAAACTGCTCAATAACAGTTATCTTAAGATTTATTAAGAAACATCCTATTTTAAAAAATATATTTAGAAATACCAGTAATATCTTTATTTTTGTAAAAAAAATAAAACAAAATATTATGAAAAACATTTTTTACTTATTTGCAATTATTTCAGCTCTGTCATTTACATACTCTTGTGACAATAAGGGGAATGGCGAAAATGCTGGAAAAGACAGTTTGGCTTTTGCTTCACAGGTAACAACAGTAGATACATTTTTAGCTACTCCTGAAAAATGGGCTTTTAATAAAATTACTATTACTGGAACTGTTTCTCATGTTTGCCGCCATAGTGGTAAAAAATTATTCTTATTTGGTACCGATGCCAATAATACAGTTAAAGTAAATGCTGGTACTGAAGTTACTGGTTTTGATGTAGCACTTGAAGGTAGTGATGTTGAAATCACGGGTAATGTTATTGAAGATTCAAGAATTGACGAGCAATATTTAAATGACTGGGAGAAAGAAGTAAAAACAGCTGTTGATGATGGGTCTATTAAAGTTTGTACAGCAGACGGAAAAGCACTTACCGGACAAGGAAAGAAAACAGAGATAAAAGCAGATAGCACAGCAGTTGTTGATCCATATGCTGACATTAAAGAAATGCGTAAAAAACTTGCAGAAAGCGGAAAAACTTATATTGCTGTATATTCAATTGATTGCTTGACATTAAAAGAAATTAAAAAATAGTATTTTAAACTTTTCTTAATTTAAGAGGTCAATGCAATCCGTATTGACCTTTTTTAATCTATTTTTTTATGACAAGTAACGCAACAAAAGTTTTTAGAAAGTGGAACAGAATTATTCACCGTGATTTTGGATATTTCTTTTTTGGTATAACTGTTATTTATTGCATTTCAGGAATTGCAGTAAACCATAAGGCAAACTGGAATCCAAATTATAACATAACTCAAAAAACTTTTAAAGTTGAGCATATGTTACCTAAGGAATATATCGATGAAGCTTTTGTGCTAGGAGTTTTAAAAACATTAGGCGAAGAAGAAAATTACAAGAAATTTTATTTCCCATCCGATAATGAATTAAGAATTTTTTTAAAAAATACCAGCTCAGCTACAATTAACATTGAGAAAAAAACTGGATATATTGAGACTTTAAAAAAACGGCCATTCTTTTATGAGTTTAACTTTTTACACTATAATCCAGGAAAATGGTGGGTTTGGTTTTCAGATATTTTTTGTGTTGCATTAATTCTAATTGCAATTTCGGGATTGTTAATAATAAGCCAAGGCTCTAACAGCCTTTTAAGAAGAGGTATTTGGTTTGTAATAGGTGGTCTTATTATTCCTATTTTGGCAATATTTTTATTGTAATTTCCATGGTCTGTGACGCAAAAACCATGTATTAATTCCAATTAAAATCATAGTTGCACAAGTGGATATAGTGCCCAATTTCTGTGTCACAGATTCTCCTGAAAGGGATTCTCTGCAAACATTTCATCATAAATATTCTGCTAAATAGTAGGAGATAACACCAAATACATTTATATAATAGTCCCGTTTTTTATTCATCTCCCTACCCTCTTCAAAAAAACGGGACAATAGGTAGGATTATTTTATCCGCCGCGGCGGATTATAGTTGGGATAACTGTTAGAGATAACCCCTACAGAAGCGATAAAAATAATTTTTTTACAAAAAAAATCCCCAAGCAATGCTTGAGGATTTTTTTAGAATGTTATAATTATTATCTAACAATATTAATTTTTTCTGTAATAGTTTTGTCAGCAGTAACAACTTTCACAAGATAAGAACCTTGAGCAAGTTTTGTAACATCAATTACATTCTCATTATTATATGAAGCAACAACTTGACCAGATAGATTATAAATATCTACACTGATAGCTTTTTTATTCATAACATAAAGAGTATTACTAACTGGATTAGGATAAACAAATAAATCTTTTGATAATAAATTGCTATTAATACCAGTAGCTCTGTCAATTACTAAACCTACGATAGGAACAGTACCTGTTACATAATACCAACCCCAAGCACCAGAAACTTTTAAATAAGCTGCACCACCAACACCAGCATCACCTGCGAAAGTATTATCTGCACCAATTTTAATAGTATCACGAGGAGCTGTAGTTACATTTAAATTAAGTTGAACTGCTGCTGTTAAAACTGCAGGAACTGTAGGAATTGTATAGAAAGATGTAAATGGAAGAGCTGCAATTTCTGGTAATCCAGATGGTGTGTAAGCAGCTGTTTGTGCAACAACTGTACGTGCACCAGTAGTTAAATCTTGATTATATAATTTACCTGTTACTGTACCTGTTCCGTTTGCACCATAAATTAACACAAAAAGTGTATCAATTTTGTCAGCATTTAAGAAATGATAATTACAACCATATTCCATACCTGTAATTGCAGGAGCACCTGTACCAAAACTATAAGAAGTTAATAAGCTTGTTAAATTTGTGCTTCTAGCATACATTGAAGGATCTGTACTGAAATATATTGAGTCACCAGCGTTATTAGCAGGAACTTCATCAGTTTGTGTTTGAGTAGCCCACATTTTAAAACCATAATCTTTAGCATTTACATTATCTAAAGTAGCAACATAAATCATTGTATCAATTTGAGCAGCTGGTTGTGATGGAATAATTGTTGTTCCAGTAATTGCGTTAGTAGCATCAGTAGCATGTAAGGTTACGTTTGTTTGAGCTGCTGAACCATTGTTTACAACTGCACCACATAAATTAACATCACCTGCTTGTGTTAAAGGAGTAAGTTCATAATAACTCATTCCAGAGAAATCAGCATATGTGCTTAGAACTTGAATATCATTTACTGCTGTTACGATATCAGCTTCTGGACCAGTAACATCATCAATACCAACACCCATTCCGCCGTAATCAGAAACACCTCTTAATCTAACCATTACAGTAGCACCATTATAAGCAGCTAAGCTAGCAGTTTGAGTTACCCAACCAGAACTTGTTACATTATAATTTGGTAAAGTAGCAAGTACGTTAGTTGTACTTGTTGTCCATGTAGTACCACCATTAGTAGAAAATTCAATAAAAATTTTAGGTCCGCCAGCTAAATAAGTTGTATTTAACAAGTAGCAATTTACTTTATAAGAAAAAGTATTACTTGCTGCTGTTGGATGTAAAACAGGAGTTACTAAAGAAGCAACTGCCAAATCAGCTAAATTAAAACAATCAAAATAAGCGAAATGTCCATTAGGTGTACCATTAGCTTCGTATTGATTAATTGAAGCATTACCGCTATTAAACCAAGCACTTGCTACTCCTGATACTGACCAAGAAGCTGGTGGAAAAGAAATAACATCAAAATTTTGATTTAATGTAGCATTGATGTCTTTAGACTGTGATAATACGTTTGAAACAGCAGGTTTTACGCTATTTGAAATAGCTACAGGAACTGACTGTTTTTTAAAAGTATGCATCTGCAATGATTGTGCAGAAGCTCCGCCTGCTATAATAACTGCAAGCAATAAGGTGTAGATTTTTTTCATAATTACTTTTTTTTGGTTAAACATAAATTTTGGTTCAAAATTAAATAAAATTTCGAATAAGACTATAACTTTTATATAAGGTTGCACAATCTATTTTAACAAAATCTTCATTATATGCCTTAAAACATACTTCTCTAATTTTTCTCAAGATAATTAATTGCTGTTTTATATACATTATCAATACTTAAAGCTACGGGATAAAAACCCTTATCATCAAAAATATTTCTAATTATATACGCCTTAAGATGAGCGCGTAACAGCTCATTTGATTTTTTTATTTCTGCATTATTTTCAACTAATCCGTTTTTACTTGCAAAGGCAACAAATAACTTTAATACATCTACTTTATTTAAATTTTTATCTAATTCCTGCCAGGTTGAAAATGTTTTAAAAAACTTTCTATTTTCATCTGTATAATCAAAGGCAAATCGATAAATTAAAGCTTGAATAACCGCCTCTTTAAAATAATTTGTAATATCAGATGTGTCATTATTAACAAAAATATCTGGCGTTATTCCACCTCCACCATAAACTATTTTACCACCTGGAGTTTTAAATTTTAATGAATCAAAAAGTTTAAGGCTATCTTTTTCTTCCGATTCATTAGTATGAAATCTGTCTGCAATTTCTTCATAATAACTCATCGACCCATTTTTATACGAACGTTGTATGCATCTTCCTGTTGGCGTATAATATCGTGCAACTGTTAACCTTAGCGAAGAACCATCATTAAAAGAAACAGGCTCCTGAACTAATCCTTTACCAAAAGATCTTCGACCTATAATTGTTCCTCGGTCATTATCCTGTATAGCTCCAGCAAAAATTTCACTCGCTGATGCAGACCATTCATCAATTAAAACTACAATTTTTTCATCCTGACAATATCCATAAGAAGTAGCAAACGTATTAACTTTTGGTTTCGATCTTCCTTTAGTATAAACAATTAAACTTCCTTCTTTTAAAAACTCATCTGCCAAATTTGTAGCTGCATCTAAGTATCCACCCCCATTTCCACGTAAATCAACAATTATTTTTTTCATACCCTTTGCCTTTAAAGCATCAACCGCCTGATGAAATTCGGCTGTAGTAGTACGGGCAAATTTGCTTACTTTAATATATCCTATATCATTTTTAACTATAAAAGAAGCATCAACACTAACAAGTGGAATTTTATCGCGGGTAATTTCAAATGGAATAAGATTTTTAGTGTTTTTTCTTTTTACATAAATTTTTACAACAGTCCCTTTTTTCCCTTTTAGTTTTTTTATTACATCTGCATTTTCAATTTTAACACCAGCAACTAATGTGTCATTTATTTTTACAATTCTGTCACCACCCATGACTCCTCTTCGTTCTGATGGTCCTCCAGAAATTGTATTTACTACAATAATAGTATCCTTTTGTATATTAAATTCAACGCCTATGCCTTCAAATTCTCCCTCAAGCGGATCATTTAATTCATGAAAATCAGAAGCAGGAATATAAACAGAATGAGGATCTAGATTTTCTAAAATAGCTGGAATAGATAATTCCACCAATTCATCCTTTGATACAGAATCAACATATTCTTCCTGAATATATCCTAAAATTGCATCCAGCTTATTTGTTAGAGGTATATTGTGAATAAAAACTGCTTTGCCTCCAGGCAAATAATGACCTGCAAACATTCCACCAACAAAAATAACACTAAGAATAATTGGCAAATAAATATAAATTCTTTTATTCTTTTCCGACATATTTTA
The DNA here is from genome assembly GCA_903872185.1 of uncultured Bacteroidota bacterium. GTDB lineage: Bacteria > Bacteroidota > Bacteroidia > Bacteroidales > GWA2-32-17 > GWA2-32-17. Next base: position 8,536 of record CAIQJL010000337.1, read on the forward strand.
TTTTTCAAAAGGAATATGAATAATCTCAACTTCTGCTTTCTGAAGCAGTTCTAATCCGGCTACGTTATGATATTTATCGCTAAAAACAACCCTATTAACACCTGCTTGAATAATTAATTTTGAGCACTCAACACATGGCGAAGTAGTAACATACAAAGTTGCACCTTGACTACTGTTATTAGATTTAGCAACTTTTGTAATTGCATTGGCTTCGGCATGTAAAACATAAGGAAAAGTTACATTATTTTCGTCTTCGCATTTATTTTCAAAACCCGAAGGTGTTCCATTATAACCATCAGAAATAATCATTTTATCTTTTACAATTAATGCACCTACTTTTCGCCTGACACAATAACTATTTTCTGCCCAAATATTTGCCATATGCAAATAACGTTTGTCTAAACCAAACTGTTTTTCTTTAGAATTAACCAATAAATCTGAATTATTCATGCGGCAAAAATAATAAAAAAAACCTCCTTTTTAAGGTTTTCTTCCTTAAGTTATGTAAGTAAACTATTAAATTTCTTTAAATTGATCTTAAATTAGCTATTTCACTAATTCGATTTTTAAACATGCACCTCCGCCCCTAGCAAGTTTAATAGTAACTGAATCTGTAGAATTTATTTTAAGTTCATTAATTAATATTGATTCTGGATTTTTTTCGAAATCTGCATCATTTCCGTCTGCATAAATAACGGCATTGTACTCTTTGTTATTTTCTAGAAAACTAAACGAAATAGTTAGTTCACGTTTATACTCATTTGTAATGGCACCCACAAACCAATTATTTTCTTTTCTTCGTGCAATAATTATATATTCTCCAATTGATGCGTCGATTACTTTTGATTCATCCCAGCTTGTAGGTAAATTTTCGATAAAAGCAAAAGCCTTATTACCTTCATAATTTTCGGGTAAATCAGATGCCATTTGAAGCGGGCTATATAGCACTAACATCAATGCCAGTTGATTTGCAATTGTACTATGAACGGCAGAATTTCCATTATCTAGTGAATTCCATTTCACTCTTTCCCCAGAATGCGATGAAAGATCAATATCAAATATTCCTGGAGTATAATCCATTGGCCCTGCAATACCTCTTGTAAACGGAAGCGTACAAGTATGCGAAGGAAGATTCCCATCACTCCAGGCATTCCATTCCATCCCCCGAACTCCTTCGGCAGTCATTAAGTTTGGAAACGCTCTGCTTAATCCTGAAAGCACAATGGGTTCATGTACATCAAGCATTAATTTATATTTTGCCGCCAATCTCATTACTTTGTTATAATGCATCACCATGCACTGGCCATGGTGATATTCTCCAACAGGAACAACCGGGCCAGCATATCCTGTTTTTACAATATTTATTCCTAACATTTTATACGATGCAAATGCTTCTTCAATATGTTTTTCGTACGATTCGGTATCTCCACCAGTTTCGTGATGACCAATAATTTCTATATTTTTTGATTTAGCATAATTTGTTACTTCTTTTATATTAAAATCTTTATACGGTGTTACAAAATCAAATGCATCTTTTTTTCCCCAGTTTTCCCAACCAGTATTCCAACCTTCAATTAAAACTCCTTTTACATTATGTTTTGAAGCAAAATCAATATACCTTTTTGCATTTTCTGTTGTTGCTCCATGATTTTTTCCAGGTATCCACTGAGAAATACCCAAATGCATTTCCCACCATATACCAACATAAGTCATCGGTTTAATCCACGAAACATCTTTAATTTGACAAGTATCATTAAGATTTAATATAAGATTTGATTCTATTAATCCACCCGGTTTGTCTGCTAAAATAATGGCCCTCCACGGAGAAAGCATTGGTGTTTTTGCTTTAACTAATGTGCCATCGGCCCAAGGAACCAAATTAACTTTAAAATCATGATCCTTATCTCCTTCGCGCTTTAAAGTCATTGTTGAATAATTTTCAATAGCAGCCTCGTGTATTGAAAGATACACATTGTTAGATCGTTTTAAAGTAAAAGGAGTAGCAACATGAGTTGCACTATCTATCGAAGTATGATAAAAAAGTTTTTCAAGTGTATTATAATCTGCCCAACTCCACCAGCATTCATATTTGCCGTTAAAAGACATTCTACTTTCTTCTGACATTATAACAATATCGTTTAGACCTGATTGATTTGGAATCTCATAGCGAAATGCAAAACCATCATCATAAACCCGCATATAAAAATTTAAAAGTCTTCCTTTAAAATCTCTAAGTTCTATTTTAATTTCATTAAACTCATTTTTAATTAATGACGACTGTCCCCAAACAGGTTTCCAGTTTTCATTTTTGTAATTTGTTTTATTTTTAATCCATCGAAAACGATTTAAACTATCGTTTCCTTCTAGAACATATCCAAGAGAAGAATAATTAAATATTGTATCGCCCCTATATTTTAAAGTCCAGAAAGCAAGCCCATCCTGTTGAAGAATAAATTTTGCCTCAACTAATTTTGACTGTGATAAAATTGATTGTGTATATTCTCTAGCAATACTTTTAGTTGGAATTATTATGCAAACAATACATACAAACAAAATCAAATGATTCTGAAATCCCTTCATTTTAGAAATAAAATATGATATTAACTGCCCTAAAGAATAATCTTAGATATTCCATATTTAATTTTGGTAAACATAGCAAAACAGTTACATGAAAATGCAGAAGGAGCCATAGTTATAGGCATTATATATTGTCCGTTCCCAACTTTTATTGCACTTTCAGGCATAGTAACAATCTTTTTCTGAGGAACATCATAAACCTTTTGTTTTGTAACGGAGCCATCTTTTTTCATTTCAACCGCAACAAGAGTTGCTTTTGCAACATTGCCCATTCTCTTCATGTCTTTTAAAGTTTTTGCTGTACCAAAAAGATTCTCTGCTGCATCATTATATATAAAAAATAATCTCTCGTCTTTTTCAAACAATAAGAATGAGCTATACCTTCCTCCATCATTTATTGTGTACTGATATTTTGGAATATTTGTAAAAGATAATATTGATCCATCATTAGCAATATTTATTACAAAAATATTTTTTCTATAGTAATGATATGTAGTAGTAGTTGTTGTAACACCATTTACGGTTGAAGTTGACCGAACAACAACTATTGTTCTGTACTCTGTTATCAATGTTGTTGTTCCGTCTTTTCTTGGGATTAAATCCATTATTTCAAAATTCTTAGAACCAGCTGCTTTTTTTGCATTTTTATCTATTTTCTCTTCTTTAATGTCTAAAATTTCAGCAAGAACCGAGTTCTCAATTGTTTTAAAACCAGTTGCTTCAACTACATTTTTTGTAACATCGGCACGTAAATAAAACAATCCATCTATCTTTTTTCCTTCATAACCTTTAGAAATATCTGAATATAATCCACTACAAATTATTCTGTTTGCATTTTCATCAAGTCGTAATGCAATTGTTTCAATATTCTTTTCGGGAAGTTTAACAAGAAATTCTGCCATTGAGCCCTCGTTACCTTTAAATGAAAGTATAGAATAAAAAGTACGATCTTCACCTTTTTCTTTCTTTTCTTTAACAACAGAAGCTAACATATAAATAGTTCCATCATTACCTAAATAATAATCAGAAATAGAAAGGTCTTTGTCTTTATATGGTAATGCTGCACTAAAATTTGTGAGATTTTCTAACTTGGTATTATATACTTTAAAAACAAATTTTTCTCCTGCATATTTTTCAAATGGCGGATTCTGAATTATTAAAAATTTTGTACTGTCTTTGCATTGCCATGTTAAGAAACTACCTGCATTACGACGACTTTCGGAAGGTATTTTATCAATTATTACGAGTTTTCCTTCAAAATTTCCTTGTTCGTTAATTATTTGCGCAAAAAGTATATTTTGTTTTGATGATTTTTCATAAGAACTAAAAAACATAATTATTTTGTCCTTCATGAAAAGGGTTTTTTCGTATCCAAAATCGTTATTAATACAATCCTTAATTCCCTTACAATTATCTTGTTGAATTATTCTACTTGATAAATATTTTAATGTTGTTGGATTATAAAATTTTAGACTCATTATTTTCCCTACAGATTCAACCACAAATAGTTTATTTCCTAACATACCAGCATCTAACATTCGAGCTCGTCTATTTGTTGGAATTAGTTCACCAAAATTTAATTGCAAATTCTGAGCATAGCATTCTGCAACAAATAGTGACAAAATAACAAATATAAATGTTTTCATAATTAGTTAAATAGTTTGCATTTAGTATTGCAAATATATTACAAATAATTATTTTTACAATTATTTGTTAATTCATATTTTAGCTAAATTCATATGAAAAAGCTCCCTATTTTAATATTTTTATTATATTCTTTTAACTTGTTTTCACAAGTTAAAGACAGCACAAAGATTACAGTTTTTGACCCATTTAATGCTACAGAAACTGTTGACATACAAAAAGACATTAAATACGACAAAAACATTGTTAAATGGAATATTGGAATGATTTGTAGAGGTGCTTTTGAAATGGATTATGAGCGTTCTATTTCCGATAAATTTACTTTTGAGTTTGGCGCAGGAATAACTTACAGAGATCTTTTTTACAATCTGTTAACAGAATTAGAAAATGATTTCTCTTCAGAAAACACAAAATACAAATATGGCCCTTTACTCTCATGTGGAATTAGATTTTACCCACAATCAGTTTTAGGTTTCGATGGGCTTTACATTTCTATTCCTTTAAGATATCGTTATTATACAGCAGACAAAACAGTTACTTACAACAATAACTCAAGTGGCAATTATGTAGATTATACTGCTGTTTTTAAAAACAATCATGAGCATTTTGAAGCTGGTTTTATTATAGGCAGACAAACGGGCAACGACTGGGATCTTACCTTTGACAGCTATATTGGCATAGGCATTAATTCTGTAAATTCTACTAAACCTATTTATAGCGACGTTGGAAATTTCAGTATACCTATTCAACAAAGCGAAACTATTTCACGACCATTTCTTTTGTTAGGTGTTAAAGTTGGCTTACCTTTTTAAAATGAAGAAACTGCATTTATTACTTTTATTTATATCTATTTCGTATTTATGCATTAGTCAGCAAACAAATGATAAATTATATTACTACAACTATTTTAAAATAGATACCTCCCAGCTTCATTTAACAAATCATAAACAATATAAAGTATTTGGTAATCATGATAATATTTTAAACAAACCATTTACTTTATTATTATTATTTTACAAGTCGGTATTATCTGAACAATTATCTTCTGATTGTGCATTTTCTCCTTCCTGTTCGAGTTTTTCATTTCAGGCAATTCAGGAATTTGGATTTATAAAGGGAATTTTTTTAACGGCAGATAGGTTAACCAGATGTAATGGAAATGCAAATCTTGACACTGCTCCATATTTAATTGATAATAACAAGAATGCGAAAGTTAACGATATCCCTTCTTTTTATAGGTCTTCTAAGTAATTTCTGCGCCGCACAAAATAATATTTATTCGTGGGACTTTTACAGTTATTTGCTTTCTAACAATTTGCACAGAGATGCAATAGAATGGTTAAATAATTATCCTGATAGCAATAACATTGAAATAACAAATAAAATTAATACCGAAAAGGCTAATATTTTTCTCGTAACAAATAAAACAGATTCGGCTAACTTTTATTACAAAAAAATTAAATATATTACAGATACTTTAGTACTTTATAAAGCAATTTGTATTGCATTTATTGAGAATGATACTACTGCAATTAATAATTATTTAAAAAACAATAATACTTTAATAAATAATGACGAATATTTAATCTCGTATAAAATTCTGAAACAAGATACTTGCTTTTCCGACTCGTTACAAATTAATGATTTTTTTAAACAACTAACAAATAAATATTCTAACTATAAAACTAAATCTCCTTTTATTGCTGCATTATTATCGGCTGCAATACCTGGATTAGGAAAATATTACTTAGGCTACAATCATCAAGGCCGTAGCGCATTAGTGTTTAATGTTATACTTGGTCTTGTTCTGGCAGAATCGATACTTGTACCAATAAGTAATGTTTATATTGGATTATGTATAGCTAATTCTTCTGTTTTTTATATTGGCAATATTTGGGGCTCTGCTCTTTCTGCAAAAAAAAGAAAAACTGATTTTTATAATCAAATAAATGAAGATATTTCTAACTATTATTATTGTAAGCTTTATCCTTAGTGCATTTGCTCAGGGAAAAAGTAATTTAGGTAAAGATCTTCTTGCTATTGAGTTTTCTATTTGGAATTCTCAGGATAAAAAGGAAGTTTCTGAAATGATAGTATTAAAGGCAGAAAAACTAACTCAACAAGGTAGCTTTTATGACGCAAATAATGAATTAAACCGCATTAAAGATTGCACTTATATTGACACTAACAAACTTTTATATAAAAAATCATTAAACCATTTTATGTTGGGAAATTATGAAGACACTTACAATCTTTTACAAGAAATTCCAGATTCTTTAAGATTACTAAACAAAGAATACATTACATTATGGCTTTTTACTTTAAATGAATTAAAACAATGGGATAAATGTAAACAAATACTAAAAACCATTATTGACACAACAGCTTTTCAAAAAGAAGAACTTGAAAAATTACCAATTGGAATAAAATATAAATCGCCACTTAAAGCAATGCATTTGTCTGGATTATTTCCTGGCTTAGGCCAATATTATGCAGGATACCCCACAAAAGGAACAACAAGTATTTTATTACATGCAACATTTGGTTTTGTATTAGTTGAAAGTATAATATCTGGACTATATGTAACTAGCGTTATATACGGACTAAATCCAATTCTTAGATTTTATGTTGGCGGAAAACAAAACGGTTATCACCTTACAGAAGACTATAACAACAAACAAATTTCACAATTAAAAAACAAATACCTGAGAAATATAAATTTATTGACCAACAGATTTGATACAAAGTAAAAAAGACACTTTACTCTGTGGTTTTATACAAAAAAGCCAGTTTTACATTAAAGTAATTCTGGCTTTTATCTTAATCTGTACCCGGAGCCGGGGTCGAACCGGCACGAGTATGACCTCACTGGTGTTTGAGACCAGCGCGTCTACCAATTCCGCCATCCGGGCAAAACAATTAAGGGATGCGAAGATATGTAATAGTTTTTTTACAGCCAAATACATTAATGAAATTTATATTTTAATACTAAAAGGATACTATAAAAATAATACAATACAAGCCTCCACAATAGCATTATTCCTTTTTATAATCCAAATTAATCACAATAGCTTAATCTGGAATTAACATCTAGTTAATATTGGGAGAATACATTTGCAATATAATTTAAATGAAAACAAAGATGAAAAAACATTTTTTTCTAAACACAATTCTGGTAACACTATTAATGAATTTGTCACTAATAACTAAAGCCCAGGAAACAGAACTTACACCATTTGACACATTGGCTAATAGTGTAAATAAAATTAAAGATGATGTAGATTTACTGAAACGTATAAAAATTTCTGGTTATTTACAACCTCAATTTCAAATGACAGATTCAAACGGATCTGCAAATTATTCTGGTGGAAATTTCAATGCTAACACAGATAAACGTTTCTTATTAAGAAGAGCACGTATAAAATTTTCTTATGAAACATTATTAACCCAATATGTATTTCAAATAGATGCAACGCAATCTGGATTGGCAATAAAAGACATGTATGCTAAATTTACTGAGCCTTGGGCAAAGGCGGTTTCGTTAACAGTTGGTTGTATGAATCGTCCTTTTGGTTACGAAATAGGTTACTCTTCAAGCTTAAGAGAATCTCCAGAAAGAGGTAGAATGTCTCAAATTATTTTTCCTAGCGAAAGAGATTTAGGTGCAATGATAACATTACAAATGCCAAAAACATCAAGATGGAATTATATAAAAGCCGAAGCTGGGATGTTTAACGGAACAGGACCAACTGCAGTTGACTTTGATTATCAAAAGGATTTTATTGGCAGAATTAGAATTGATAAATCTACAAAATCAGAGAAAATATCTTATGGAGCAGGACTTTCATATTATAATGGTGGATATCGCCAAGGAAGAAAAAATGTTTATACCAATGCAGCCGATTCATCAGGTTTAATGGCTTATGTTTTAAATAGCGATACTACTAATTATGGTAAAATAGCAAAGCGCACATATCTGGGTGGCGACTTTCAATTGAATCTTGATCTACCAATAGGTATGACAACTATTCGTGCAGAATATATTCAAGGACAACAACCAGGAACATCATCATCAACTGCTAGTCCAACAGCACAGCCAACAACAGATAACTACATGAGAAATTTTAATGGTGCATATTTTTATTTCTTGCAAAATATATGGACAACAAAATTTCAACTTATTGCAAAATATGATTGGTATGATCCAAATACCGATGTAGCAGGTGATATAATTGGACAAACAGTAAAATCTTCTGCAGATATAAAAGTTACTAAGACTGGGAAACAAGATTTGAGATACACAACCATTGGATTAGGTATAGCATATCGCTGGGATAACAACATTAAAATTACTGCTTACTATGATATAGTTAAAAATGAAACAAGTAAAAATGTTGTAGGATATACAAAAGACTTAAAAGATAATGTTTTTACTTTAAGGGTTCAGTATAAGTTTTAAAATAACTTAACAATAACTTAAGATTACGAAAACATTGAGTTAATACTATAAAACGAAATTTGTAATATAAAATATTAAGATAATGAAAACAAAAATCACAGCAGCACTTTTTATAGCAATAGTTATAAATTTAAGTGCATTCACACAAAACGTAGTGAATATTAAAATTAAAGGAAGCGACACAGTTCTTCCTCTTTCACAAAAAGAAGCCGAAACTTTTATGAAAAAAAATAAAACTGCAAAAATAACAGTTACTGGTGGTGGAAGCGGTGTTGGAATTGCAGCTTTTGTTGATGGTTCAACTGATATAGCAATGTCATCACGAAAAATGAAAATGAGTGAAAAAATGAAAATGCAAGATGCTGGAAAAGCTTTTAAAGAAGTAATAATTGCAAATGATGCACTTTCGGTTATTGTAAACCCTGCTAATAAAGTAAGTCAGCTTACCCGCGAACAAATTGAAGGAATCTTTACAGGAAAAATAACAAATTGGAAAGAAGTAGGTGGCGATGACGAAAAAATTGTTGCTTACTCACGCGAATCTAGCTCAGGAACATTTGAATTTTTTAAAGAACACCTTTTAAATAACAAAAATTACGGAACAGCAATTTTAATGATGCCTGCAACTGGTGCTGTTGTGCAATCTGTTAGCCAGACAAAAGGCGCTATCGGATATGTAGGTTTTGCATATATTGAAAAAAATATAAAAGCTATAAAAATATCTTATGATAAAGGTAAAACGTTTATTGAACCTACAGTAGTTAACGCTAAGAACAAAACTTACCCTGTTGTACGTCCTTTATATTACTATTACCTAACAAAAGATGAAGCTAAAGTAAAAACATTTGTTGATTACATTTTATCTGAAGAAGGACAAAAAGTAGTTAACGAAGTTGGATATATTAGTTTGAAATAATTGAAACTATAAAAATGATTAAGTTCTTAAAATCCATATTTGAAAAGCTTATAGAAGGAACATTATTTTTAAGCAGCACTATAACCACATTGGCTATAGTGCTGATTATTATTTTCCTTTTTAAAGAAGGAATTGGAACTTTTAATCAGACTCCTATTGAAGATGGTTTTTCGTTAGTAGTAAATAAGAACAATCCCATTAATGAATTATCTGCCCCGGAAATTAAAAATATTTTCGATCAAAATATTACAAACTGGAAAACAGTAGGTGGTAAAAATGATTCTATAACATTATTCAATTTAGATAATATCGGCGAATTCTATTCAGATTCTGCAATAGGTGAAAATTTTGAATTTCTTCCACAATGCATAAGTGATTATACCGAAAAAAACCCAGGAGTGGTAGCCTTTGTTTCAACAAGGTATACAGAAAAAGGTTTTACTGGAAAAATATTAACTACACCAAAAGTAAAAGTTACAGAGTTTATCTCTCAAAAAGAATGGTTTCCTACTGCACAGCCAGCAGCACAACTAGGAGTTTTACCATTAATCTTAGGAACACTTTGGGTAAGTTTTGGTGCAATATTAATTGCTCTTCCGTTAGGATTATCCACCTCTATTTATATGGCAGAAATAGCCAGTCCGAAAATCAGAAATATTTTAAAACCACTTATTGAATTATTAGCTGGCATTCCGTCTGTAGTATATGGATTTTTTGGTTTAGTTGTTATAGTTCCCGAAATACAGAAACTATTTAATTTACCTGTAGGCGAAACAGCATTGGCAGGAAGCATTGTTCTAGCTATTATGGCATTGCCTACAATAATTACAATTTCTGAAGATGCACTTAGAACAACTCCAAAATCTATGAAAGAAGCCAGTCTGGCACTTGGAGCCAACAAATGGCAAACAATATACAGAGTTGTTATTCCTTACTCTGGTTCGGGCATTACAGCTGCTACAATACTTGGTATTGGTCGTGCAATTGGTGAAACCATGGCAGTATTAATGGTAACAGGTAATGCAGCAGTTATTCCGCATTCATTTTTAGAACCCGTCAGAACAATTCCTGCAACTATAGCTGCAGAATTGGGAGAGGCTCCACAAGGCGGCCTTCATTACAAAGCATTATTTGCGCTTGGTTGTATATTATTTATTATAACAATGGCTATAAATCTTATAGTAGGATATATTTCCTCTAAGAAAAAGTATAACGCAAAATGATAATTAGTAAAAAAGTCATACAGAATAAGAATTTAAAAGAAAAAATTGCATTTAATATTTTTCGAATTTTTAGTGCAATTGTAGTTCTAAGTTTAATTGCTATTTTATCCTTTATTACTTATAATGGTATCAGCGTTATAAACTGGAATTTTTTAACTCAAATGCCAGAAGATGGGATGACAAAAGGAGGCATTTATCCTGCTATAATTGGCACTTTATATTTAGTTGCAGGAAGTATGATTTTTGCAATTCCAATTGGAGTTTTTTCTGGAATATATATTAATGAATATACTAAAGACAGTTGGTATAAGCGCTTTATTAAATTAATGACAAATAATCTTGCAGGAATTCCATCCATTGTATTTGGATTATTTGGAATGTCATTATTTGTAAACACATTAGGTTTTGGCGATTCAATAATTGCTGGGTCACTCACATTAGGGTTAATGGTGCTGCCCGTTGTTATAAGAACTACTGAAGAAGCATTAAAAGCAGTCGATAATTCGTTTAGATTAGCCAGTTTAGCATTAGGTGCAACTAAGCTACAAACAATCAGAAAAGTTGTTCTGCCAATGGCTTTCCCAAATATTATAACAGGAATTATTCTTTCAATAGGAAGAGTCTCTGGAGAAACTGCACCTATTTTATTTACAGTTGCTGCATATTTTTTACCTAAATTACCTTCAAGCATTTTCGATCAGGTTATGGCATTACCTTACCATCTTTATGTGATTTCTACAAGTGGAACAAACGTTGAAGCATCTCGACCAATAGCTTACGGAACAGCTTTAGTTTTAATTGGATTTGTTTTAATTGTGAACTTATTAGCAAATGCATTAAGAAGATACTTTGGAAAAAAAGTTAAAATGAATTAAAATGAAAAATATTATAACAACAGATAAAGTAAATTTATTTTATGGTGAATCACAAGCCTTGAAAGATATTACTTTAGATTTTTTACCAAATACTGTAACAGCTTTAATTGGTCCTTCGGGTTGTGGAAAATCAACCTACCTTAGGTTATTTAACCGAATGAACGACTTGATAGACAATGTGAAAATTACTGGAAATATTACTGTAGAAGGAGAAAATATTTATCAAAAAGATACTAATATTGTTGAGTTAAGAAGAAAAGTTGGAATGGTTTTTCAAAAACCAAATCCTTTTCCAAAATCAATCTTCGAAAATGTTGCATATGGTTTAAGAGTGAACGGCGTTAACGAAATGTCGGTATTAAAAGAAAAGGTTGAATTTTCTTTAAAACAAGCTGCATTATGGGACGAAGTTAAAGATAAATTAAAAAAATCTGCCTTTGAATTATCGGGCGGACAACAACAACGACTATGTATAGCAAGGGCATTAGCTATAGAACCGTCAATAGTTTTAATGGACGAACCTGCATCTGCACTCGATCCTATTTCTACAGCAAAAATTGAAGAATTAATTTATGAATTAAAAAGTAAATACACAATTGTTATAGTAACACATAATCTTCAGCAAGCCGGGAGAGTTAGTGATTATACAGCTTTCTTCTATTTAGGCGAACTGATAGAAAAAGGGATTACAAAAGAATTGTTTATCAACCCTAAAAACATTAAAACTCAAAATTATATAACAGGTAGATTTGGTTGATTATAACAAATCACCTATTAATCCAATTTAAAATAACAATCTTATAATATTATTATATGAACCACTTAGAAACAGAAATTAAATCGTTAAAAAGAAACGTTGTTGAAATGTGGCATTTGGTAAATAGTCAGCTTGATAAATCACAAAGAGTATTGACTGATTTTGACAAAAACCTATGTCAGAATATAAAAGTAAACGAAAAAATGGTTGATACTTTTGAATTAATGATTGACAAAGATTGTGAAAATATTTTAGCTCTTTATAGTCCTGTTGCTATTGATTTGCGATTTGTTTTATCGGTATTAAAAGTAAACTACAACCTTGAAAGAATTGGCGATTATGCAAGCGGAATAAGTAAATTAGTAAACGAATTAGAAAATCCAATTACTCAGGAATTATTTACTTCAACAAAAATTGTTGAAATGTTCAATTTGTGTAAAGAGCTGTTAAAAGAAAGCTTAATTTCTTTTGAACATGAAAATAATTGGGAAACAAGAAATATTTTATGTCGCGATAAAGCCATAAATAAAATAAATAGAGATGCAACAAAAATTGTTTCTGATTATATTATAAATAATCCCGGTGATGTAATGATTGCAATGAATGTATTATCAATAATCAGGAAACTAGAACGCGTTGGCGATCACATACAAAATATTGCAGAAGAATTAATTTTCTTTATGGAAGCAAAAGTTTTAAAACATCAGAAAAAGAAAAAGGATATTTCAGAATAAAAACACCTAATAAAAAAATCCCAAAATAAATTCATTCTGGGATTTTTTATTTAAAAATTAATTTAATATTTAAATTGTTCTTCCTGGATAAACTTTTAATGCTTCTGCAAGAACTTCCATTGCATTTCGTAAATCGTCAATATTTAAAACATATGCTAATCTACATTCATTTTTTCCTAATGAATGGTGTGAATAAAATCCGCTTGCTGGTGCCAGCATAACAGTTTGTCCTTTATAACTAAAACTTGTTAATAGCCATTCACAAAATTTATCTGCATTATCAATAGGGAAAGAAGCTACAGTATAAAACGCTCCTTTAGGAAGGGGGCTATATACACCAGGCATTTTATTTAATTCGGCAACCATAAAATTTCGTCGCTCTATATATTCATTGTATACTTCTGTAAAATATTCTTTAGGTGTATCAATAGCTGCTTCGGCTGCAATTTGCCCATAACTTGGTGGACACAATCTGGCTTGTGCAAAGTTCATAGTTGCACGCATTACATTACAATTATGACTAATTAGAACGCCAATCCTTACACCGCACATGCTATAACGCTTAGAAACACCATCAAGTAAAACTACATTCTGCTCTAAACCTTTTAAATTCATTGCAGAAAAATGTTTTTCTCCATCATAACAGAACTCTCTGTACACCTCATCTGCAAAAAGATACAGATTATATTTTTTTACAAGAATTGCAACTTTTTCAAGCTCTTCTTTTGAATACAAATAACCAGTTGGATTATTTGGATTACATAACATTATTCCCTTTGTTTTAGGAGTAATAATTTTTTCGAAATCTTCGATTGCTGGTAATGCAAAATCATTTTTAATTGAAGAAGCAATAGGCTTGATAACAACTCCGGCAGTTATTGCAAAACCATTATAATTTGCATAATATGGTTCGGGAATAATGACTTCTTCACCTGGATTAATACAAACCATAAATGCAAAAAGTATTGCTTCACTACCACCATTAGTTACTATAATCTCGTTTTCGTTTATATTAATTCCAACGCTTTGATAATAGTTTGCCAATTTTTTACGATAAGATAAGAATCCAGCAGAATGGCTATACTCTATCACTTTTAAATCAGCTTCTTTAACTGCATTTAAAGCACATTCTGGAGTTTTTATATCTGGTTGACCTATATTTAAATGATAAACCTTAGTTCCTCTTAATTTTGCTTCTTCTGCAAAAGGAACTAATTTACGTATTGGAGAAGCTGGCATCAACTTCCCCTTTTCGGAAATAGAAAGCATATTGAAAAATTTTAGTGCTGTTCGTTAACCTTATTAATGCTAGGAACAGTCTCATCTTTTGTAGGAACTGTTTTTTCTTCAGGAGCTTTTTCTACGGTTCCTTTAATAGTAATTACTATTGGTGAATTTGAAGAATTTGAAGTTACGGTTATTGTTTTTTGGAAAGGACCAACACGTGTTGTGTTATATTTAACTTTTATTGCACCACTTGCATTTTTAGCAATAGGATCTTTTGGCCAATCAGGAACAGTACAGCCACAAGAAGCCTGACAATTACTTATAATCAAAGGGCTTTTACCTGTATTTTTGAATTTAAAATCAACACTACCATCACCATTATATGGAATTGTGCCAAAATCATGTGTAATATTCTCGAACATTAGAAAAGCTGCATTTTTAGCCACTTTTACGCTGTCTTTATGAGACATTGTTTGAGAAAAAGTTACTCCTGCTGAAATAACTGTAAAAAGAAATACAAAAATAATTGACTTCATAACGTTTTTATTTTAATTGAACTTTAACATTTGCGAAATTACAGTATTTAGACGAAAAAATATATTTTTAGTTGCTTCTTTATTCATCAAGGAACGTACCTTGTCGCTTAATCGCTGATATATTGAGACATGGAATTTCTTAAATAACTTTAATTTTTTGTTTTATAAATAATCTATTAAAGATTTAGACTTAAAATTAATTGATTTATAACCGTAAAATGACAAACAGTCAATATATCATAAAGAAAATTTATATTTTTGCAACTATAGAAAAAGAATTGAGATGAAAGAAATTGAAGCAAAGTACAACCCTGCATTAACAGAAGACAAATGGTATTCGTATTGGATGGAAAATAATTTTTTCAGGTCAATACCCGATAACCGAGAACCATATACTATAGTAATACCTCCGCCAAACGTTACCGGTGTTCTTCACATGGGACACATGCTTAACAATACCTTGCAAGATGTTTTAATCAGACGGGCAAGAATGCTAGGAAAAAATGCATGCTGGGTTCCTGGAACCGATCATGCATCTATTGCTACCGAAGCAAGAGTTGTTGCAAAATTAAAAGAACAGGGAATTGATAAAAAATCTCTTTCAAGAGAAGAGTTTTTAAAACACGCCTGGGAATGGAAAGAAAAACATGGCGGAATAATTTTAGAACAACTTAAAAAACTTGGCGCTTCATGCGATTGGGAACGCACATGTTTTACCATGGACAAATCACTTTCAGAAAGCGTTATTAAAGTATTTATTGATCTTTATAACAAAGGACTAATATACCGTGGAGTTAGAATGGTAAACTGGGACCCCCAGGCAAAAACAGCTGTTTCTGACGAAGAGGTAATTTACAAAGAAGAGCAATCAAATCTGTATTATGTTAAATATAAAATTGAAAACTCTGAAGAATATATAACAATAGCTACAACTCGTCCAGAAACTATACTTGGAGATACTGCAGTTTGCGTTCATCCCGAAGACGTAAGATACGCTCATTTAAAAGGTAAAAAAGTAATTATTCCACTTGTAAACAGGGTTGTTCCCATTATTTTTGACAATTATGTTGATCGCGAATTTGGAACAGGTGCACTAAAAGTTACTCCCGCACATGATATTAATGACTATGAATTAGGAATTAAATACAATCTTGAAACAATAGATATTTTTAATGACGATGGAACTTTAAGCGAAAAAGCAGGATTTTATATTGGCATTGATCGTTTTGAAGCAAAAAAACTTATAGTTCCTGAACTAGAAAAACTTGGAAATCTTATAAAAATTGAAAAACATAACAATAAGCTCGGATATTCTGAACGCACAAATGCAGTAATAGAACCTAAACTTTCATTACAATGGTTTTTGAAAATGAAGGATCTTTCTGCTCCAGCTTTGGATAATGTTATAAACGACAACATCCAGCTAATTCCTGCAAAATTTAAAAACACTTACAGGCATTGGATGGAAAATGTAAAAGACTGGTGTATAAGTCGTCAGCTATGGTGGGGACAGCAAATTCCTGCCTGGTATATAAAAGACTCTCACGAATTTGTTATTGCCGAAGATATCGAAAAAGCATTAGTTCTTGCAAGAGTAAAACATCCAGAAATTACAGCCTCTGAACTTAAACAAGATGAAGACGTTCTTGATACATGGTTCTCATCATGGTTATGGCCAATTTCGGTTTTTGACGGAATTAGAAATCCAAACAATGCCGATATCAAATATTATTATCCTACCAACGATTTAGTAACTGCACCTGAAATTCTTTTCTTTTGGGTTGCAAGAATGATAATTGCTGGATATGAATATTTAGGTGACAAACCTTTTTCTAATGTGTACCTAACCGGTATTGTAAGAGATAAACAGGGACGAAAAATGTCTAAATCACTTGGAAACTCCCCAGATCCTATTGAACTCATGCAAAAATACGGAGCAGATGGAGTTCGTGTTGGCATGTTGTTATGTTCACCTGCAGGAAACGATTTACCATTTGATGAAAACCTTACCGAACAAGGTCGAAATTTTGGAAATAAAATATGGAACGCTTTCCGTTTAATAAATCAATGGGAAGTTGACGAAAAAGCTGCTCAACCAGAACATTCAAAAATAGCAATTGAGTGGTTTAATTCTATTTTAAACAAAACTTTAGAAAGCGTAGATGATAATTTCTCGAAATACCGTATTTCAGAGGCTTTAATGGAAATATATAAGCTTTTCTGGGACGAATTTTCATCATGGTACTTAGAAATAATAAAACCTGCGTATCAACAACCAATAGATGGTGCTACTTTAAAATCGAGCATTGAATTTTTCGATAAACTTTTAAAATTATTGCATCCTTTTATGCCTTTTATCACTGAAGAAATTTGGCAGATAATTGAAACTCGCAAAAATGGTGAAAGTATCATGATTACTCAAATGCCGAAATTCGAAAAATATAACCAACAACTTATAACTGATTTCGAAAACCTAAAAGAACTTACGGCAAATATTCGAACCATTAGAACCGAAAGAGGATTTCCTATGAAGGAAGCAATTGAATTATTTATTAAATCAAACGGCGAAGAAAATAAAACATATTTAAATTCAGTAACCTCAAAACTTTGTAATTTAACAAGTATAATTGAAACTTCTGAAAAGATTGAAAACACTGCAACATTCCATGTTAAAACAGTAGAATATTTTATTCCGATTGGAACAAAATTAAATATTGAAGATGAAATTAATAAATTACAACAAGAACTTGATTATCTTCGTGGTTTCTTACTTTCTGTAAATAATAAACTGGCAAACGAAAAATTTGTAAATCATGCTCCTGAACAAGTAGTAAAAATAGAACTTGCAAAAAAATCCGATGCCGAGATAAAAATTAAATCAATAGAAAACCAAATACAATCGCTAATAAATAAATAAGAATTTATATGAAAAAGAATTTTTTTATTATTTCGTTAATATTTGCTGCTTTCTTTTTTTCGTGCAGCAATTCTGAAACAAAAACAGATGCTGTAACAAATGATTCTACATCTGTTTCATCTCTTCCAAAAACTGAATTAAAAGTAACCAAACAATTTGTTACGAATCAGGATGGAACCGTTAAAGAAAACGCAGTAGTTGCTACTATTGGCTATAACGAACAAGAAGTTTCGGTTAATTTTACCGACAGTGTTGACAAATCATTTACAGTAAAAGTTATTTCTTTAGAAAAGAAAGTTGAAGGAACAATGATGAAAGTAAAAGACGGAAAATATTTTGAAGTTTTTGTTTCATCTGGCGCTCAACCTCAGGTTACTTTCACTTCTGACAGAGGTTATGGCAACATGACTTTTATGTAAATTTTGAAATTTAAATCCTATAATTAAGGACATTAAGACTTCTGTTTTAATTTCAATTACCCTATCACATTTTTCTTACTACCTTTGTAGGTATTCATACTTTATTAATTATATATCATGAGTGAAAAAAAGATAGTTGTTGGTATAACACATGGCGATATTAATGGCATTGGTTACGAAATTATTTTAAAGTGTTTAAGTGACGTTAAAATTACAGAGATTTGCACACCAATAGTTTATGGATCCTCAAAAGTAGCATCATATCATCGTAAAGCATTAAACATTGAAAACTTCAGTTTTAATCAAATTAGAAATGCTGGCGAAGCAAATCCTAAAAGAGCTAACATTATTAATTGTACCGATGAAGAAGTTAAAGTAGAGCCGGGCAAATCAACTCCAGAAAGTGGAAAAGCTGCTTTTGATGCCTTACAACGTGCAGTAAGCGATTTACAAAAAGGTGAAATTGATGTACTAGTAACTGCTCCAATAAACAAAGAAAGCATACAATCTAAAGATTTTAATTTCCCTGGTCACACCGAATATCTTCAGGAAAAATGGAAAAGTGATGATGTTTTAATGTTTATGATTAGCGATAACATGAAAGTTGGAGTAGTTACTGGCCATATTCCTATTTCACTAGTAGCGCAAAATATAAAAACAAATAAAATTCTTCAAAAACTAAGACTTATTAATCGATCATTAATTGAAGATTTTGGAATTCGTCGCCCAAGAATTGCAGTTTTAGGTTTAAACCCTCATTCTGGCGATAATGGCTTAATTGGTAACGAAGAACAAGAAGAAATTATACCCGCATTAAAAACTGCCCGCGACGAAAAAATTATGGCATTAGGTCCATATCCAGCTGATGGATTTTTTAGTTCTGGAAATTATGCAAAATTCGATGCTATACTTGCAATGTATCATGACCAAGGGCTAATTCCCTTCAAATCACTAGCTTTTGAAGATGGAATAAATTTCACTGCTGGTTTACCAATTGTTCGCACCTCACCTGCTCATGGAACGGCATATGATATTGTTGATAAGAACCAAGCGTCGCCAGATTCTTTCCGAAAAGCACTTTATATGGCATGTGATATTTTCCGAAAAAGAATTGAATACCGCAAATTAACTGCTAATCCTCTTGTTATTCAGGAAAATGGAAATAATCAATAAGACAGTTTATTTATAATGTTAAACCACATTTTTTAGTTATTTTAGCAAGTTTTTTAGACTTTCTAACTTTATTTTATGTACGAATATATTAGCGGTAAACTAACTGAAATTACACCAGCTTATGCTGTGGTTGAAAATAATGGAATTGGCTATATTATAAATATTTCGCTAAGTACTTATTCAAAAATTAACGGTAGCGAAAATTGCCAGTTATATCTTCATCATGTTATTCGCGAAGATGCTCAACTATTTTTTGGATTTAGCACAAGACAGGAAAGAGAATTATTTCGTCAATTAATTTCTGTAAGTGGAGTTGGCCCAAACACTGCAAGAATGATGCTTTCGTCACTTAGCGCCGAAGAAATTCAAAGAGCAATTATGGGTGCCAACATATTGTTATTAAAAGGAATAAAAGGTATTGGACAAAAAACTGCAGAAAGAATTATTGTTGATTTGCGCGATAAAATCGCAAAAATTGGAGGTCAAGAAGAAATTTTTAAGGGCATACACAATACAATGAGAGATGAAGCGTTATCTGCACTGTTAATGTTAGGATTTCCAAGAAATGTATCTGAAAAAGCACTTGATAAATTACTGTCAGAAAAAGCAGGAATGTCTGCCGAAGAACTTGTGAAACAGGCATTAAAGCAACTATAAACATCTATTAAAAAAGTTGAAGAGTGTATTTGTAAATATCGTTTTTTTTGCAGCCCTTGCTTCTGTTTGGCCATTTATAATGTTAAAGCCAGTTACTAAGCAACGAATTGCTACTGGGTCAGATTTATATTTTGCACCTCCCGATACCGGAAAAAAAGATTCTACAACAAACCTTCCTTTTCCATTTAACGATCAGGGAAATAAATCTGGTGTTAATCAGGGATACGAATCTGGCATGTATTTGCATAAACCTTCAAACATCTCAACCGATGTGGAATACGACGCCGAAAACAACGAATATAATATTAATGAAAATGTTGGTAGTCTAAGATACCGCACCCCTGAATCAATGTCTTTTGAAGACTATCAAAAAGAAGACTTTGACAGAGCAGTTAAAGGTTATTGGAGACAACGCTTTCAGGGTGAAAATTTCCAAAACCAATCACACCTTATTCCTCAAATTAGAATATTAGGCGATGTTTTTAACACTATTTTTGGAAGCAGCACAATAGATATAAAACCTCAGGGCTCGGCTGAACTAATCTTTGGATTAAACACTCAACGCACAGATAATCCTCAGCTTCCCGTAAAACAAAGAAAAGTTACAACTTTCGATTTTCAGGAAAAAATTCAGATGAATGTTACAGGACAAATTGGTGATAAACTAAAACTTAGCGCTAGTTATAATACCGAAGCCTCATTTGAATTTGAAAATAACATGAAGCTTGCGTATGAAGGTAAAGAGGATGAAATTATCAGAAAAATTGAAGCTGGTAATGTAAGTTTACCTTTAACAGGATCACTTATAAATGGAAGTTATAGCTTATTTGGAATAAAAACAGAATTGCAATTTGGTAAGTTAACAGTTACAAATATATTTTCTCAACAAAAAGGAAAATCTCAGGTAGTTGAAGTTCAAGGCGGGGCTCAAATAAGTAATTTTGAAGTATATGCCGACCAGTATGAAGCAAATCGCCATTTTTTCCTTGGGAAATATTTTTACGACAATTACGATAATTTCTTAGCAAATCTTCCTCTTATTAATTCTGGAATTAACATTAGCAGAATTGAAGTATGGGTTACTAATAAAAGTGGTAATTACACCGATGCCCGCAACGTAGTTGCATTTACAGATTTAGGTGAAGGAATTAACACAGTTACAGGCTTACCAAACATTTATAATTCAACTGTTTCATTAACTCCCGGATATCCCTACCCTTACCCTAGTGATTCAATAAATTCATTAAATCATGCCGAAGTTGATTACCCTTCTATTCGAACACTTTCTTCTGTAAATAGTATATTAAGCGGTATTTTTATAAGTGGAACAGATTATAATGCTACCGAATCGATGAGATTGTTAAGTCCATCAGAATACACTATATTCCCAACTCTTGGATATATTTCACTTAATTCGGCATTAAATTCTGATGAAGTTTTAGCAGTTGCATACGAATATACTGTTGGTGGAAAAAACTTTAAAGTTGGAGAATTTTCAAACACCATTGCTTCTCCTAATGCTCTAATTTTAAAACTTATAAAAGGGACTTCGCTTACACCTCAAAACCCAATGTGGCATTTAATGATGAAAAACATATACTCGATTGGAGCATACCAGGTTAATAGCGAAGATTTTAAATTAGACGTAATGTACCAAAACGATAAAACAGGTACAGCTATAAATTTTGTTCCTGTTGGTGCTATTGATAGAAAACCACTTATTGAAGTTCTGAATCTCGACAAATTAAATTCTCAATTAGACCCTTATCCAGATGGTCGTTTTGACTTTATTGATAAAGTTACTATTAACTCATCAAATGGAAGAGTAATTTTTCCTGTAAAAGAACCATTTGGAAATTACTTATATGATAAAATGGTTTACAATGATCCTACTCAAGAAACCTTAGCATCACAATTTTCATATCAGGAACTTTACGATTCTACCCAAAGTAAAGCCAGACAACTTGCAGAGAAAAATAAATTCTTCATGAAAGGAAGTTATAAATCTGCATCGGGTTCAGATATTGCTTTAAATGCAATGAATATTCCACAAGGTTCTGTAAAAGTAACTGCCGGCGGACAAATTTTAGTTGAAAATCAGGATTATACAGTTGATTATACTTTAGGTCGTGTAAAAATTATTAATCAAGGTTTATTGCAATCAGGAACACCAATTAAAATTTCTCTGGAAAGTCAATCTTTATTTAACATACAAAGCAAAACCTTAATGGGAATGCATTTAAATTATCAGGTTAATAAAGATTTTAGTTTAGGTGGCACAATTTTAAATTTAACCGAAAGACCATTAACTCAGAAAGTTGGCATTGGCGACGAGCCTATTTCAAACACAATCTGGGGACTTGATGGTACTTATAGAACAGAATCTAGGCTTTTAACAAAAATTGTAGACAAACTTCCATTTTTAGAAACAAAAGCCGCATCAAATTTCATGGTAACTGGTGAATTTGCACATCTTATTCCCGGACACAGTAAAGCAATTGCCAAAAACGGAATCTCTTATATTGATGATTTTGAAGGCAGTAAGTCATCTATAGATTTAAGATCCGTTGGATCATGGGTGCTTGCAAGTACACCTCAAGGACAACCAGGAATGTTTGCTGAAGGAAATCTGTTTAACAATCTTTCTGTTGGTTTTAACCGTGCAAAAACTGCATGGTATGTTATCGATCCATCAGTTTTTTATCGCGAAACTTCAGTTACTCCTTCTAATATTACAGCAGATTTAACAAATCACCTAAGTCGCGAAGTATACGAAAAAGAAATTTGGCCTAACAAAGAGCAACAAAATGGTGTACCTTCATATATTCCAATTTTAAATTTTGCCTTTTATCCCGAAGAAAGAGGTCCATATAATTACGACATTCGTAACATTGATCCTAATACTGGAAAGTTTACAAACCCAACAAATCGTTGGGGTGGTATAATGCGAAAAATTGAAAGTAACGATTTTGAAGCAGCCAATATTGAGTTTGTTGAATTTTGGTTAATGGATCCATTTGTATACGAAACCGACTCTTTATATCAAGGCGGTAATCTTTATTTTAACCTTGGAGATATATCTGAAGATGTTTTGCGCGATGGCAGAAAATCATTTGAAAACGGATTACCAACAACATCCACTGTTTCTTTAGTCGACACAACTGTTTGGGGTAGAGTTCCAGTTATTCAGTCTGTTGTTAATGCATTTGATAATCAAGTTGACTCAAGACCTTTTCAGGATGTTGGTTTAGATGGACTTTCAAATGCAAATGAACGCTCATTTTTTAGTAGCGCCAACCCAGATGTAACTTATGCTTTTATTGACTCAATGTCTAATCTGTATCCTGCCAGTGTTGCATTTAATAATGCTAATAATGATCCATCATCTGACGATTATCGTTTTTACAGAGGTAGTGATTATGATACAAGAGGGCTTGGCATTTTAGACAGATATAAAGACTATAACGGCCTAGAGGCAAATAGCTTACCAACAGAGCTTTCCCCAGAAAGCTACCCAAATGCTGCAACCACACAACCAAATACAGAAGATATAAACCGAGACAATACTTTAAGTGAATTTGAGAGTTATTTTCAATATAAAATTCAGATGAGTCGCGGGCAATTACAAGTTGGGCAAAATTATATTGTTGACGAAATAACCGGTCAAAACAAAAATGGTGATCCTGTAAAATGGTATCAATTTAAAGTTCCACTTTATAAGCCAGATACTATTGTTGGAAATATTCAGGATTTTAAATCTATTCGCTTTTTCAGAATGTTTGTAAAAGATTTTGAAAAACCTGTTATTTTGCGTTTTGCAAAACTAGAACTAGTAAGAGGCGAATGGAGAAAATACAATACTTCACTTATGGAAGGTGGAGCTGTTTTACCAGATGAACAATCTGATGCTGCATTTGATATTTCTGCTGTAAACATTGAAGAAAACGGTTCCAAATCACCTATTAATTACGTATTACCTCCAGGTGTTGACAGGGTAATTGACCCAACAAACCCTCAACTACGCCAGTTAAATGAACAGGCTCTGGTTTTAAAAGCGTGCGCACTTGAAGATGGCGATGGTCGTGCTGCGTACAGAAACGTTACACTTGACGTGAGACAATATAAGCGTTTACAAATGTTTGTACATGCTGAAGCAATGCTAGGCTTACCTCTTAGCAATAATGATGTGTGTGTGTTTATTAGAATTGGATCTGACTACCAAAACAATTTTTACGAATATGAAATTCCTCTTTCAATAACACCTCCTGGTTCTTACAATAATGATGACGAAGAAGCAAGAAAAATAGTTTGGCCGGAATCCAACATGTTCGATTTTCCATTTGAAGATTTACAAAGAGTAAAGCAGCTTAGGAACAGCGATATGAGGCGAGGTGGAAGTGATGTTTCATTAACAAAGTTATACGACATCTCAGTTGGTAACAATAGAGTATCTGTTGTTGGAAATCCTAATTTAAGCAATATAAGAACCATAATGATTGGGATTCGCAATCGTAAAAAAACTGAAAATAATATTCCCGATGATGGTATGTCTAAATGTATTGAAGTTTGGGTTAACGAATTACGACTTACAGATTTTGACGAAAAAGGCGGCTGGGCAGCTAATTTAAGAATGTCGGCTAAGCTTGCAGATTTTGGTACAGTTACCGTTTCGGGATCAACTAGCACACCTGGATTTGGAAGTATTGAAAAGAAAGTTAATGAACGAAGTAAAGAACAGGCATATCAATATGATATTGCTTCTAATTTTGAATTAGGTAAATTTTTACCCGAAAAAGTAAAGCTTAGTATACCAATGTTTATTGGATTTTCAGAAGGTTTTCGAAATCCACAATATAATCCATTAGACCCTGATATTCCATTAAAAGTTTCACTTGCCGACCTTGAAACAAAAGAACAAAAAGACTCATTAAGAAAAATGGTTCAGGATTACACAAGAAGAAAAAGTTTAAATTTCACTAATGTTAAATTAAATTCTACAAGTACTACTCCTGCTCCATGGAATATTTCGAACTTTGCAGTAAGTTACTCTTATAGCGAACAATTTTCTAGAAATATTTCTACAATATTTAATCGTCAGAAAATGTATCGTGGTGCATTAACTTATAATTATAACACTACCCCTAAAAATGTACTACCATTTCAAAACAGTAAGTTTCTTAACAAACCTATTTTAAAACTTATTAAGGATTTTAATTTTAACTATTTGCCATCACAATTCTCGTTTATGACTGACGTAGATAGAACTTATAATGAAGTTCAGTTACGTAACATTGAAAACATGAGTTATACCATACCAACAACTTACACAAAAGACTTTCAATGGAACAGAATTTACGATTTTAAATATGATATAACAAAGTCACTTAAATTTGATTTCTCGGCAAATAACATTGCCAAAATTGATGAGCCTGTTCAATACGGTCAAAGGGTTGATAAAGATTATAAGGAAGAGTATCAGTTATGGAAAGATTCCGTTTGGAAGAATGTTCAGAATTTTGGTCGCACAACAAATTACCGTCATAGTTTCAATTTAAACTATACTATTCCAATAAATAAAATTCCTATCCTAAACTGGCTAACAGCATCCGCAAGATATGGAGGCACATACGAGTGGATTGCAACCCCACGTTTTGCAGACGAATCAATTAATTTAGGAAACACTATAAAAAACAGTAACACCCGTCAGATTAATGGACAAGCAAACATGCTTTCATTATATAACAAATTGCCTGTTTTACAAAGAATAAATCAGAAATATGCTAAAGGTAAAAAACCAACTAAAAAGCAAAAAGAAACTGTTATATTCCCAAAACAAGGCGATCCACCTAGAAAGTACAACTTTAAAGCTAAAATTCCTAAATCAATTTCTCACAAGCTTGCAACAATTGATGTTACAATAAAAATTACTGACTCTTCGGGTGCTGATGTACCAAATGTTCTTAAAGTTGTTACGGAAAACAGAATTCTTGTTACGGTAGATAAAGACGTGGATGGAGCAACAGTTGTAATTACCGGACAAAAAGAAAAAGAAGATAATTTCTTCATTATTGCTCTTGAGCAAACAGCAAGACTTTTAATGTGCGTAAAAAACATTACTGTAACTTATTCGGATAATAGTGGAACTGTTTTACCTGGTTTTTTACCTAGCACTAAAATAATGGGAATGGACCCAAATAGCCCTAGCTGGGCCCCTGGCTTTGGCTTTATTTCGGGCTTTCAAGATACTGCTTTTGGGTCAAAAGCAGCTAACGATCATCGCTGGGTAACAAATGATACACGGTTGAATGCAGCATACTTAATGAATAACACTAAAACCCTTAATATTCGAGCTACAATTGAACCTCTAAGCGGAATGAGAATTGATGTTACCGGTAACAGAACATTTTCTGAAAACACTACCAGATACTACACTTATGACAGCCTTACCGACTATTTTTCTGCTTTCGGAAAACAAGTTACAGGAAGTTTTAGTATGACTTATAATACTTGGCATACAACTTTTGAAAAATTTAATGCCGATTATAGTTCAAATAATTTTCAGCACTTTAAAGATTACAGAATTGCAATTGCAAGAAGACTTGCAGCAGAACGTGCTCAAAGCTCAATTGCTAACTCTACCGGATATATAGTACCGTCTAGCTTAGATGAATTCCCAGAAGGATATGGCCCAACATCACAAGAAGTACTTATTCCAGCATTCTTAGCGGCATATTCTGGTAAAAGCCCAGACCGTATTTCACTAACATCATTCCCGGGAATTACAAGCATGAGTCCAAACTGGAGTATTAATTATGGCGGCTTAACAAAGATTAAAATATTAAAAAAATATTTCCGTACAATTACTCTTGCTCATGCCTATCGTTCATCGTATAGTGTAAATTCATTTTCTACAAGTTTAGATTATAACCTTGATGACTTTAATCAAGATGGATTTAGCTGGACTAAATACACCTTAGGAAACTTTATACCACAACGTGAAATAAATGCAGTATCAATTAGCGAACAATTTAGTCCTTTAATTAGTATTGATGCCACTATGATTAATAGTGTAATTGCAAAATTTGAGCTTAAACGTAGCAGGAATCTTTCATTTGGTTTAAATAACAATCAAATTACTGAGATGCAAAGCAAAGAATTTATTTTCGGAACTGGATACAGATATAAAGACTTAACTCTGCAATTTGTTGGAGGAAAAACATTTAAAAGTGATTTAAATCTTCGGGCAGATTTATCTATTAGAACTGATTATACTATCATTCACAAACTTGAAATTACTACAACAGGATTAACTGGTGGATACGATCAACTTACAGCTGGACAAAAAATGTTAACATTAAATTTTACAGCAGATTATCAACTTGGTCAGAATTTTAATTTACAAATCTTTTATAAACGAAACGTTCGTAAACCAAAAATTTCAACAAGCTACGATACTTACGACACTAAAATTGGTGTAAGTGTTAAATTTACGTTATCGCAATAAGATAGTTTAATTCTTTTGGATTTTTGATTTGTCATTCAGAGCGCAGCGAAGCACTTTTCTCACCGAAGGTAATCTAGTATTGAATTCAAACCAGATCCTTCGTTCCGTTACACTACACTCTGGATGACAAAAAGAAAATAAGGTATCGTTTGTCATTTAACTTCATGCATTTTTTATAAACGGTAAAACTTAGAATGACAAATTAAATAATAATCAACTTACCCACAATTAACCTTACACCTATTACATCTGGATAATTCACCACGTAAACGTTTTTCAACTAAGCCAGTAATTTCATCTCGTAAAGGAGCTACAGAAATTTTATTTATAACATCATCTGCAAAAGCAAGCATTAACAAATGACAAGCTTCTTTTTTAGAAATTCCACGTTGACGTAAATAAAACATTGCATCTTCATCAAGCTGACCAGTTGCAGAGCCATGACTACATTTAACATCATCAGCATAAATCTCGAGTTGTGGCTTAGATCGGGTTTTTGCATCATTTGTCATCAACAAATTTTTGTTTGACTGAAAAGCAATCGTTTTCTGAGCCAATCTATCTACTAAAATTCTACCCGAAAAAATACCAGTTGACGCATTATCTAAAATTCCTTTATAAAGCTGATTGCTTTCACAGTTTGGTGCTGCGTGATGAATAAAAGTATTATTATCTATATGCTGGTTTTTATCTGCCAGCCATAAACCGTAAGATTTGTTCTGAGCATGTGTTTCAGAAAGTTTTACATATAAATTATTGCGAACTGTACCACCGTGCAAAGTAATATAAACAGAATTCACATAACTGCTTTCTTTTTGCAAAATAAAAGTGTTAGTAAGCTGCACAGAGTGATCGTGTGCATTTTGTTGTCGATAAATCTCTAATTTAGAATTTTTACCCGCCATAACTTCTGTAGTGCTATTCAAAAGAAAAGCATGCGGATTTAAACTATGGTCGCAAATAACAACACTTACCGAACTATCTTCTTCGGCAATAATAAGATTATGTGGCTGAACCATTAGCTCTTCTGTAGCTACAATTAAATTAATAAGTTGAATTGGTTTTTCAATAACAACTCCCTTGGGCACATAAACAAAAAGCCCATCTTGAGCAAATGACATATTAAGCATTGACAAGGAATCATTTTGCTCGATAATATACTTGCCATAATGCTTCTCAACTATTTCAGGAAACTTTTTGGTAGCTTCTATTAAACTTCCAATAATTGCTCCATTTGGCAATACTTTTAACTTATTTTCTTTATCGTAAAACCAACCATTAACCAGCATTAAATGATTTTCTAATTCAGGCACATCACATGTAAAAACTTCTCTTATATCTATAGTTAAAGGTTGTGGTGAATATTGCCTTTTGTATGCTCCAAAGAAAGCTGATTCTATATCAGTATATTTATATGTTTCATTTTTCTTTGTTGGCAATCCAACTTTTTCAAATTCATTAAAATTTGCATCTCTTAATTTATTAATAAAATCAGGGGTTTGCTCAAAAATAACTGAACTATTTTTTCGAAAAGCATCAACAAGCTCGTCGTTTACTAACGATTTTTTTATCACTTCACTCATAATCAATATGATTAAACTGCGTATTCTTTTTTAATCCAATCGTAACCCTTTTCTTCGAGTTCTAAAGCAAGTTCTTTTCCAGCTGTTTTAACTATCTGACCATTATATAAAACATGAATAACATCAGGTACAATATAATCTAATAATCTTTGATAATGTGTAATAACAATAGTTGCATTATCTGGCCGTTTTAATTTATTTACACCATTGGCAACGATTCGCAAAGCATCAATATCAAGACCAGAATCAGTTTCGTCAAGTATTGCTAATTTAGGCTCTAGCATTGCCATCTGGAAAATTTCATTTTTCTTTTTTTCTCCACCAGAAAAGCCTTCATTAACTGAGCGATTTGTAAGTTGGGAATCTATCTCAACCATTTCCTTTTTTTCTCGCATCATTTTCAAAAAATCTGAAGAGCTTAAAAGTGGTAAACCACGATATTTACGAATTTCGTTTACCGCTGTTTTCATAAAATTTACCATACTTACTCCAGGAATTTCAATTGGATATTGAAATCCAAGAAAAACTCCTAATCTAGCTCTGTCTTCTGGCGACATCTCTAAAAGATTTTTACCTTCCAGAATAACTTCACCACCAGTAACTTCAAATATTTCGCGACCAGCAAGAACCGATGCCAAGGTGCTTTTACCAGAACCATTTGGTCCCATAATAGCATGAACTTCACCAGCCTTTACTTCTAAGTTAATTCCTTTTAAAATTGGCTTTCCGTTTATAGATGCCTTTAAATTTCTAATCGATAACATATATTTTTCTTTTTACTTTTTTGCCACAAATACACTAAAACTCAAAATTTCACTAAAACTTCTTTAAATTTTCAAATTAAATAATTTATTCATTTTCAAATTATGTTTTATCCTACACTTCCCTCCAAACTAATCTGAAGAAGTTTTTGCGCTTCTACAGCAAATTCCATTGGTAACTGATTTAAAACTTCGCGTGCATAACCATTAACAATCAACCCTATTGCATCTTCAGTCGATATTCCACGTTGATTGCAATAAAAAATCTGATCCTCTCCTATTCTGGACGTTGTTGCCTCGTGCTCGACTATTGCTTCTTTATTATCAACTTCGATGTATGGAAAAGTATGAGCACCGCAATTATTTCCAAGAAGTAAAGAATCGCACTGAGAAAAATTACGAGCATTTTCGGCATTTTTAAGAACTTTTACCAAACCACGATAACTATTTTGACTTTGTCCGGCAGATATCCCCTTTGACACTATCCTACTTTTTGTGTTTTTTCCAATATGCTTCATTTTTGTTCCGGTATCAGCTTGCTGATAGTTATTTGTTACCGCAACCGAATAAAACTCTGCTGATGTATTATCGCCCTTTAATATGCAACTAGGATATTTCCATGTAACTGCCGAACCAGTTTCGACCTGAGTCCACGAAATTTTTGCATTATCCTCTTTACATATTCCACGCTTTGTTACGAAATTATAAATACCACCTTTCCCGTTTTTATCGCCGGGATACCAATTTTGTACTGTAGAATATTTTATTTCTGCATCTTTTAATGCTATTAACTCAACTACTGCAGCATGCAACTGATTTTTATCACG
The DNA here is from genome assembly GCA_903872185.1 of uncultured Bacteroidota bacterium. Classification (GTDB taxonomy): domain Bacteria; phylum Bacteroidota; class Bacteroidia; order Bacteroidales; family GWA2-32-17; genus GWA2-32-17. The sequence goes on from CAIQJL010000337.1 coordinate 39,325, forward strand.
TTTTGGCGCGGTGCATCCTTCAAGGTAACTTACATACGAACCTTCATCGGCAATTATTAAAGTACGTTCAAACTGTCCGGTATTTTCAGCATTTATTCTGAAATAAGTTGAAAGTTCCATTGGGCAACGA
>CAIQJL010000338.1 GCA_903872185.1 uncultured Bacteroidota bacterium
GAACAAAGAGCACCTTATTTTCAATACGTGCGATCGCTTTTCCTTCAGCAGCAACGTCGATAATTTCTACATTCTCTAAAACTACTCGTGTATTATGTTTTCTTGCCATTATTTTATTTTCTTGTAAACAGATAAAAACTCATTCCAGATCATTGCAGTAGCTCCCCAAATTTTAAATCCATCAATAATAAAACATGGCGAGGTATATGTTTTTTCTTTATACTCAAAATTAAAAGATGAATGATTATTAGTGTCAAGAAAAACTTCTATTGGTGTTTCTAAAATTTCCTCAACCTCATCTTTACTTCCAATTAATATTGGCTTTCCTTTCATGCAAACAATATACGGATGAACCATAATATTACTTACCGGAATATGTAAGGGACTTAGCTTTCCTATAAATTCAATTTGATCTTTTTTAATACCCACTTCCTCTTCCGCTTCACGAATAGCAGTTGCATATAAATCTTCGTCTTCTTCCTCTACCATTCCACCAGGAAATGCCATTTGTCCACTATGTGGACCATGCCCTACCGTTCTTTTTATAAAAACCACCGACCAAATAGCATCGTGCAAATAAAGACAAATTAAAACACTACCATCTCTATGTGGTACAGTATGCTGAAATTCTTTGTAAAAAATACGATTACCCGAAGCCATTTCAAATTGAGAATTCTCACCAGGTAATGGTTTTTGAAGTTCCGAGCGAAGCTTTTCAATAAAATTCACCAAAAACTATTTATGAAATGTCTTTAAAAAATCTTCTACTTCTGGCACTCCGCCTTGATAAACTAAGTATCCATTATATGGCTCACGCCTTGTGGTTTCGTCATTAATAGGAGTCATCATTAAACGTTTTACCTCTTCAGGATCATCAGTTTGTCCTAACACCCAACCCAATTTTATGTAAGCTGTTTCAGGTAAAAAGTTTTCAGCAGGAATAATTCCTTTTGCCATTAAATCACGACCGGTATCGTAAACATACATGTGACAGAAACCATATAAAGTCTGAACAGCCATAAAAATATGTACTCCTTTTTTAGCAGCACGTTCAATTGCTGGATATAATGGTTTGTTAATATGCCCTAATCCTGTTCCTGCTATAATAATTCCACGATAACCATTATCAGTTAACGAATCAATAATATCAGGTTGCATATTTGGATAATAATATACAATACTAACTTTTTCTTCAAAAAATGGCTTAATTATTACATTACGATCTTTTCTGCGATGATTGTATTCTTTTTTAATTGGCCTAACACCATCTTTCTTGGATATTGTTGCGAGAGGAGTATCGCTCAATGTTCTGAATGTAGAACGATATGAAGAATGCATTTTTCTTACTCTTGTTCCGCGATGTAAAAATCCATATTCATCAGAAGTTGGACCGAACATACAAACCATAACTTCAGCAATATCACCATGACCTGCAGCTGTTGCAGCATGAATAAGATTTAAAGCAGCATCAGATGATGGCCTATCACTTGAACGCTGTGAACCTACCAGAACAATTGGCACTGGAGAATTCTGCACCATAAATGTTAGCGCAGCAGCAGTATGACTTAATGTATCAGTACCATGTCCAATTATAATTCCATCAATCCCATTTTCAATTTCTTTACCTATTGCAATAGCTAATTTTTTATATTGCTCAGGACCCATGTTTTCGCTGAAAACTGCGAAAAGTTTTTCTGTTGTTAAATTACAAACATCAGCCAATTCAGGAACTGCACCATATAATTCTCCAGGAGAAAATGCAGGAATTACTGCGCCAGTCCTGTAATCTAAGCGTGATGCTATTGTTCCACCTGTACCAATAAGTTTTACAGCTGGAAAACCATCAGTAAATGGAAATTCTTTTTCGGGAATTTTATAATTTGCTTTTTTATAACCTATCTCTTTCATATCGGTTATAGTTTTAACATCTAGCCCAATGTTATAGCCAGTAATAATTTTCAGAACAATGTGCAAGTCATCATCATTTTCTGAACGAGGTAAAACTGTTCCTGCAAATTTTCCGCGTGTAGTTTCAATTTCTGCGGTACCCCAAACTCTTACATTATATTTTTTTAATAACTCAAGAGCATGCCCTTTATATCCTTGAAAAAAATCTTCACTCATATTCCAGATATTAATGATTCTTAATATAACTATTCAATTCTTTTAGACTAATGTTACCAATTGCCTGTTTGCGCAACTGTCCCATTACCCAATTGGCTTTTTCAACTTCGCCTTTATTTTTACCAACTTCTTTAAATCTCTCTTTTAAAAACACAACTGGAGCACAAATATCTTCTTCCTGTCGTTTTTTAAATTTCATAGTATCTAACACTCCCGAAAATTCCATTTTAGGATGCTGATAAATCATTGGCAACATCTCTTTAGCAAAAAGGAAATTAATTTTTTCGTTATGCAAGTATTTAAAAAGACCGTAAATTATTTCGTAATTAAACTCAGATACTGGCTTTATTTTACCTTGAATATTTTTTAAGAAATGTCCAAAGAATGTACCTACAAAAACAGGTTCAGCTTTAAATTCATTAATTATTCTTTCGATAATTGGCACTAAATTATTTCTAAATATATAGTGATAACAATCTTCAGGAACACCCCATTTTTTTAATTGATTGTACCTGTCAATTACTTCAACAGGAAGTTGTTTTTGTAATGAATCAATATAATCACTTTCCAAAGGAATTGGAGCAGAATCAGTATCAGGATACATTCTATCGGCACCTGGAAGAACACGTTCAAAAATAGTAGTACCATCACTAATTGATTTACGAGTTTCATTAGGTATTCCTTTGAATGCCATTTTACAACGTTCTTCAATTGTTTCCAACGCTGTTTTCATATCATCTGCAGGTCCCCAGATTAAAAGAATAGCATCATTTTCATTACATTCTAAAAGCTGACTTAATATTTTAAAATCGGCAATTCCTACTTCAGGATTAAACTGTTCGCTATGTGCCATATTTGGATGTTCCAAACAAGCAATAACTTTTAAACGTTCAGATATTTCATTTGCAAAACATCTCCCTGGTTGAGTAAAATGCGAAAGAGCAGAATGAAATCCAGTTAAACCAATTGCCATTATTTTATGATCTGATTGCCATGCTTCTTTTAAAGCAGGATATGGAAAATTAAAATCTTTAAAATTTATTTCCTGAGATTTAATTTTCCAGGATTCAATATTTGAAATTGATTTTAATAATTTATCTCTTAACTGAAGTAAAGACCATTGTCTGAAACATTCATTATGAGTTAATTCTGGAATCCATTTATTATGTGCAACTCCTTTAATTTCAACCCTGGAGCCACCTTTACAACTAACATTTACATCTTCACGACCAGCGCCAATTCCAACTCTAACTTTTCCGGTGCTTCTATTTAAAAAACGAATATAATTTGCTGCTTCCATTACCTCATCAGGATTTACCATTTCTGGATAGGTCACCGTTTCGATTAGAGGCATACCAAGTCTATCAGTCATATAAATTCTACGATGACCAATATCTGAAACTTCGCGACAAGAATCTTCTTCAATACTTAATTGAATTAATCTTACTTTTTTATTTTTTAAAGGGATTTCACCTTCAACTCCAAGAATTGCTGTACGTTGAAATCCAGTTGGAATGCTACCATCAAGATATTGCTTGCGGGTAATGTGAACTTCACCAACAATATTTAATTTGCTTAACAACGAAATTTCTAGTGCAATTCCTAAAGCTTCTCTGTCAATTTTAAAAGGTGGAGTATCATCAATTTCGTATGTACAAGCTGTCTCGTGTTTTAAACGATAAACAATTTCTTTACGGGTTTTAAATTCCATCAATGCTGTTCCATCATATTCGCCGAGCTCACTTAAGGTTGGGCGCATGTGCCTGATAATTTCAGCATGGTAATCATCAGGTTTTTGAAATTTTCCAGCTGGACAATTACAAAATAATTTTTCTTTCGTTTTTAGTTGTTGATGAACTTCTAAACCTGACATAAACCCAATTCTGTCGTAATCGGCCTGAGTTGCATCTTTTCTTAAAACATAACCAATAGCTTTTTTGGTTTCTTCGTAATTTTTTCGTGGATCAAATATTTTGCTCATTCTGAACTTTGTTTTTCTGTTGTTTAGCCAATATTTAATTAAAAATAATTATAGTCGTTTTAAAGTATAATTCCGTGTAAAATTAATTTTCGTAAAGAGATTTCCCAAATAAACCGAAACAATTTATTTGTAGTCTGTTTTACTGATTGTTGTACTTATCAGTAATCTGGTCTAGAATTTCAATATTTTCCTGATAAGAACTAGATGTCAGAAGCTTAAGCCGATAATCCTTACTATCCGGCAACGATTTTAAATATTGAACATAATGACGTCTCATTGTCATAATTCCACCAAACTCGCCTTTATCTTTTGCCGATTGTGCTAAATGGTTTTTTGCAATTTCTATCCTTTCAGCAATTGTTGGTTCGGGAAGTTTTTCACCCGTATCTAAAAAATGGCGAATATGATTAAATATCCATGGTTTACCAATTGCTGCACGACCAATCATAATTCCAGCTACATTATATTTAGCAAACATCTCAAGAGCTTTTTCGGGACTATCGATATCACCGTTTCCAATAATTGGTATTTTAATTCTAGGATTATTTTTAACTTTTCCAATTAATGTCCAATCTGCCTTTCCTAAATACATTTGTGCTCTAGTTCTCCCATGAATTGTAAGAGCTGAAATTCCAACATCTTGTAACCTCTCTGCAATTTCTTCAATATTTTTTGAATTTTCATCCCAGCCCAAACGGGTTTTTACTGTAACAGGAATTTTAATAGCTTTTACAACTTTCTCAGTAATTTCAACCATCAATGGAACATTTCGCATCATTCCACTGCCCGCTCCACGATTAGCGATTTTCTTAACCGGACAACCAAAATTAATATCAACAAATTCTGGTTTTGCAGATTCAACAAGTAAAGCCGCTTCTACCATGCTTTCTGGCACATGACCATAAATTTGAATTCCTATTGGTCTCTCATAATCTGCAATATTTAGCTTCTGTAAACTTTTTCTTCCATTGCGAATCAATCCATCTGATGAAACAAATTCGGTAAACATTACATCAACTCCACCAAGATTTTTGCAAATTAAACGAAAAGTTGAATCTGTTACATCTTCCATTGGTGCCTGAAAAATCGGCTTATCTCTTAATTCAATTCCACAAAAATTCATGCGGCAAAAGTAATCAATTTGAAATTTTATTTACTCACAATTTTGTTGTCACTTTTTTCTATATGACAATCTACAATAAAAACAGTCAGGTCTTTCGACCTGACTGCATTTGTAATGTCTTAGTTCGTCATGGCGTTCTCCGCCGTGGCGGAGCGGCGAATTGATCCGCCATCTTTTTAATTGCTCTAAAGTCTTTCGACCTGACATTTAATATTTACGATCTAATTTTATCCAACAATCTGTTTAATGTTATAACTTCATCTTCAGTTAATTTATGAAGAAATTTATCTACATCTTTTTCTATACAATCCATTCTTAATAATAGCTTCAAACCATCTTCAGAAATTCGCACATCCTTCTGACGTCGATCTTCTTTATTTTCGGAACGTTCAACAAGTTTTCTTTCGTAAAGCTTATCTACAATTCGACTTACATCTGAATTCTTATCAAGCATTCTTTCTTTTATAAAACCAATAGTTAAAGGACCTTCGTTAAAGCCTCTCAAAACTCGTAAAACATTATATTGTTGCTCTGTTACGTCATGCTTTTTAAGAAACTGAAGAAACTTATAACTTAAATAATTAGTTGTATAAGTCAAATTAATCATTCCTTTATGATATTCATTCCTGAATCTTCCTTTTATTTCATCTTCAATTTTCATAATGGCAATATTAAAAAATTAGCCACTGATTCACAAGTTGAATTTAGCAATGCTGAATCAGTGGTTTTAATAAATTATTTAGCTTTTGCTAATTCTACTCTACAAGTGAAAGTCACATCATCGCCAACCATTAAACCACCTGATTCTGTTAAAGCACTCCAGTTTAATCCATAATCTTTACGATTTAATTTTCCTGAAATTTTAAAACCTGCTTTAGTGTTTTTGTAAGGATCAACAGCTGTTCCACCATAGGTCACATCCAATGTTATTGATTTTGTAACTCCGTGCATTGTAAAGTCACCAACAAGTTTATAATTTTTTGCATCTACCTTTTTAAATGATGTACCTTTAAAAGTAGCTACTGGGAATTTATCAGTCTCAAAAAAGTCTGCGCTTTTTAAATGTTTATCGCGCATTTCATTATCTGTGTTAATACTTGTTGCATCAATTACAAAATTGATTTTAGCATCTGAAAAATCTGGTTTATCACTAAAAACGTTTCCTTCAAATTTTGTAAACTGTCCGGTAACTTCAGAAATTACCATATGCTCGATACTAAAATTAACAGATGAATGCGCTCCGTCAAAATCCCATTTTGTTGTTTGTGCATTAACTGCAAATGCTATAAACATAGCTACGAAAAATAAATTTACTGTTTTCATTATTTTAATTTTTTAATTATGGCACAAATATACGGCATAACTTTATACGTTACAACATCTATTATTGAAAATGATTCTTTTTTAACATTTTTTATAAAATAAATTGTTCATGAACTTCATTTAGCATCGATGTTATATAATATGAACTAATAAATCTCAATTGCCATTTATTTCACCTAAGTAGTTAATTTTAACTGTTACTTTTAGTTATATATATAATTTCATTTAATGCTTACAAACATCTGCATTGAGTTATGTGTTATAAAACATATTTAACATTTATGAACTAATTTTAATAGCTTAGATACAATTAGTTTTTATATTTTTGTCTAAAATTTAAAATAATGCATACAGTATTAGTTGGAATTAATTACAAAACCACCCAAGTTGACGACAGAGAAAAACTTTACTTCTCCACAAACAAACTAGAAATTGCACTACCTACTTTACTAAGCTATCCAGAAATTAATGAATGTGTAATTTTATCTACATGCAACAGAATAGAAATTTATGTAGTATCACAAAATACCGATATTGCTTTTAATAGTATAATTTCATTTTTAAGCGACTTTCATAAAATTCCTCAGGAAAATTTCCTTCCTCATATTTATATGAAGAAATGCGGTGAAGCTGTTAAACATTTATTTGAAGTAGCTTCTAGCATAAACTCTATGATTGTTGGAGAATATGAAATACTTGGTCAAGTAAAAAACGCTTACGAAAAAGCTCAAAGTTTAAACTGTACTAAAGAATTTATTAATAGACTTTTTCAAATGGCTACTGTTGTTGGAAAAAGAGTTAGAACAGAGACTGGAATTGGAAAAGGAGCAATTTCTGTAGGATCAGTATCAGTAAATCTTATTAAAGAGATTTATCCTAATGACAAAAAACTAAATGTAATGCTTGTTGGAGCTGGTGAAGTATCAACTTTAGTGGCTACAAATCTTACAAATAAAATTGATTGCAATATTACCGTAACTAACAGATCAAATAATAAAGCAGATGAATTTGCACAGAAATTTAATGCTCATTTTGTAAACTACGAAATTAGAGATGAACATTATGCAGAACAGGATGTGATTATTTTTTCAACAGGTTCACAAGAATATATTATCAAAAATTCAGATCTTGAAAAACTAAATGTTTCTAATGGAAAAAAAGTTGTTTTAATTGACCTTTCAGTTCCAAGAAATATTGATCCTGCTTTAGGTAAAAATGAAAATGTTTTCTTAAGAACAGTTGATGATTTAGAAAAAATTATTGATACTAGCAGAGAAGAAAGATTAAGAGAAATCATTAAAGCTGAAGTAATCATTAAAGAAGTGGAGAGTAAATTCTTCGAATGGTATAATATGCAATCTATTGTTCCAGTAATGAGAGGAATTAAAGGCGAATTTAATGCTATTAAAGACAGATTGGTTGAAACATATAGCTCTCAACTTTCTGGATTAACAGAACCACAAAAGGATATTATTAAAAGCATGATGGATAGTTATTCTGATACTTTAATTAAAACGATCATGCTGAATTTAAAAGAAGTTACCGACCCAACCCACCTTCATCATTTAGGCGATGCATTAAAGAAAACTTTTAATGTAAATATTAATGAGCATGCTGCTCATCCGCATGGTTCTCAAAACCATCATAATCCTCACGGCGAGACAAATCAACACGGTGCTTTAAATCCACACCATCCTCATAGTCCACATCACCCACACAGTACAGAAAAACCTCAAAATCCCCACGTTCCTAATCCACATCTACATCATCATCATGTATAGTGATAAAAATTTTATTGTAGCAACACGAGGAAGCTTACTAGCTCGAACACAAACAGAGCAAACAGTTGATGCCATTAGAAAACAAAATACAGAAAGCACATTTAAAATCACTCAATTCTCTACTATGGGTGATCAAATTACCGATAAACCATTAGTAAGTTTTGGTGGAACAGGTGTTTTTGTAAAAGAACTTGAAAATGCTTTATTAGAAAACAAAGCCGATTTAGCAATTCATAGTTTAAAAGACGTTCCTAGTAATATTCCTAATGGATTAGAATTAGTTTGTTTTCCAAAACGTGAACTCACAAATGATCTTTTTCTTTCTAATAACAACGTGTCAATATTCGACATGCCTCAAGGATTCAAATGCGGAACTGGTAGCCCAAGAAGAATTATTCAGTTAATGAAACTTCGTCCAGATGCACAATTTTCAGATCTTCGAGGAAATATTGACACCAGACTTCGCAAATTAGAAGAAAATCAATATGACGCAATAATTTTAGCTGCAGCTGGAATGAATAGACTTGGAAAAACTTTTCCAAAATCTGCTATCCTTTCTGTTGAAGATTTATTACCTGCTGTTGGTCAGGGTGCAATTGCAATTGAATGCCGTGCTGATGACAAAAGAACTATAGAAGCTATAAGAAAAATTAATGACGAAGCCACAGAAATAGCAGTAAAAACTGAAAGAGTATTTATGGCAGTAATAGAAGGCGGTTGTAAATTCCCTCTTGCTGCATATGCAACTGTTTCTGGAAATAAAGTTTTACTAGATGTTTTAGCTGGACAACTTACAACAGGAAAATATTTAAGAAAAGTTGAAGAAACTACTATAGACAAAGCTTCGGAAATGGCTAAACGTATGGCAGATACTCTTCTTGAAGAATGCCAAAAGCAAAATATTAACTTATTTGACTTGAATGTGTGATCTTCATAACAAAGTACTAATATCAACACAGCCAGCTGAAAGTTTTCCCGAATTTGAAAATGCGCTGAATAATTCCGGTGCAATTATTTATAGCCTTCCTATGATTTCTGTTTCTGAAGCAGAAATTACCGAGCAAGAAAAAAACACTATTATCAATATAAGTCAATTTGATTGGCTTATTTTTACAAGTAAAAACGGTATTCAGTATTTTCTTAAAAAATACTTTGACCTTACAGAAAAAAAAGAACTACCAGAAAATTTAAAAACTGCAGTTATTGGGAAAAAAACTGCAACCGAATTAATCAAGAATGGAGTTACTCCAACTTTTATAAGCGAAAGTAACCTTGCAGAAATTTTTTCAATAGAATTAAAAGAAAAAGTAATTGATAAAAATTCTAATGTGCTTTTATTACTCGGCAACCTTGCAGGTAATTTAATCCAAAATACTCTTGAAAATCACGTAAACACTGTCAGAATTGATTGCTATAAAAATTCAATTCCAAAAAGTATTGATTTAGATCTTATAAAAAAGATTAATTCTGATAAATATGACATGATTATTTTCACAAGTTCGTCATGTTTTTCTAATTTTGCAGAAACATTAATAAAACACAATTTTCAAATTCAAAATCTTAAAGCTGTAAGCATAGGCAAACCAACCACAAAAACAATGAAAGACTATGGAGTAATTCCACTATTTACAGCAAAACAATCAAATATTGAAGGAATAGTTCAAGAAATAAAAACATATTATAAACCAAAATCTTAATATTATGAATTATAAAGCGTCTTTTCCACAAACAAGATTACGCAGACTTCGTTATAATGGTGTTGTTCGTAACATGGTTAATGAAACTTCAGTTTCTGTTGACAATTTAATAATGCCTTTATTTGTTTGTCCAGGTACAAATGTTAATAATCCAATTAAATCAATGCCAGGAAATTCTCAATTATCCGTAGATAATTTAGTAAAAGAATGCCATGAAATTTATTCTTTAGGCGTTAAATCAGTTTTACTTTTTGGAATACCTGAACATAAAGACGATGACGGAAGCGTTGCATGTGAGCATAATGGAATAGTTCAACAAGCAATTCGTGCAATAAAAAAAGAACTTCCTGAAATGTTTATAATTGCTGATGTTTGCAATTGCGAATATACAGTTCATGGACATTGTGGACCAATTGTAGATGGTGATGTTGACAACGACCTAACACTTGTTATTCTTGCAAAACAATCTGTTTCTTTAGCACAGGCTGGTGCAGATATGATTGCTCCAAGCGATATGATGGATGGTAGAATTGGAGCTATTCGTAAAGCTCTTGACGAAAACGGATTTTTGAAAATTCCAATTATGTCATACGCTGCTAAATATGCTTCTGGGTTTTACGGACCATTCAGAGATGCTGCTGATAGCGCACCAAAATTTGGAAATCGCGCATCATACCAAATGAACCCTGCAAACAGCGACGAAGCTATGCGCGAAATTGCTTTAGATATTGAAGAAGGTGCAGACATCATTATGGTTAAACCAGCTATGAGTTATCTCGATATTATTTATCGTGCAAAACAAATGTTTCGTATGCCAGTTGCTGCTTATAATGTAAGTGGAGAATTTTCTATGGTAAAAGCTGCTGCTGCAAACGATTGGATTGATGAAACACGAGTAATGATGGAAATCATAACATCAATCAAAAGAGCAGGTGCAGATATTATTATTACATATTTTGCAAAAGATATAGCTAAGTTCTTAAGAGATAAAAAATAATAAAAGTACTTAGAGTGCACTAAAGTTTTGAGTACTTAAAGTTAACTTTAGGCACTTTAAGTATTTTAGGCACTTTATGAACTGTTTTTTATAAATATAAAATATAAATAATGATAACAGATAAAAGCAAAAAAGAATTTCAACGCGCATGTGAAAGTATTCCAGGAGGCGTTAATTCACCAGTTAGAGCATTTAAAAGTGTAAACGGAACTCCTTTATTTATAAAACAAGCAAAAGGTTCAAGAGTTGAAGATATTGATGGCAATTCTTTCATTGATTTTGTAGGTTCATGGGGACCTATGATTTTAGGGCATTGTCCTGATATGATTCTAAATGCATTAATTGATGCAGCAAAACGTGGAACCAGCTATGGTGCTCCAACAATTGTTGAATCAGAAATGGCTGAATTAATCTGTAAAATGGTTCCTTCTTGCGAAAAGGTAAGAATGGTAAACTCAGGAACAGAAGCTACAATGAGCGCCATTCGTCTTGCTCGTGGTTTTACGAAACGCGAAAAAATTGTAAAATTTGCAGGATGTTATCATGGTCATGGTGATAGCTTTTTAATTAAAGCAGGATCAGGAGCAATTACTTTAGGACTTCCAGATAGCCCAGGAGTAACACAATCAATTGCAAAAGATACTTTAACTGCAGATTATAACCATTTAGAATCTGTTGAACGTTTATTTATCGAACATAAAGATGCAATAGCCGCAATTATTGTTGAAGCAGTTGCAGGAAATATGGGCGTTGTTAAACCTGCTCCAGGTTTTCTTCAAGGACTTCGTGAGATTGCTACAAAATACGGAGCAATATTAATTTTCGATGAAGTAATTACTGGTTTCCGACTTGCAAAAGGTGGTGCTCAGGAATATTATAATGTAAAACCCGACTTAACAACATTAGGCAAAATAATTGGTGGTGGCTTACCAGTTGGAGCATATGGTGGAAGAAAAGATATTATGGCTATGCTTGCTCCTCTTGGCCCAGTTTATCAGGCAGGAACATTATCAGGAAATCCATTGGCAATGTCTGCAGGTTTGGTAACATTAAACTACTTAAATTCATCACCAGACTTTTATCAAAAATTAGAACAAAAAGCAGCAAAAGTTGAAGCTGGTTTTATAGAAAATCTTAAAAAAGCGGGAGTAAAAGGAGTTGTAAACCGTGTTGGTTCAATGATGACTTTATTCTTTAATGATAAACATGAAACATTAACTTCTTTTGATGAAGTAATGACTAGTGATAAAGAAAAATATGCTAAATTCTTTTACTTATCGCTTGAATCAGGAATTTACCTTGCTCCTTCACAATTTGAAAGTATGTTTATTTCAGAAGCACATTCCGAAGAAGATTTAAACAATCTTTTGGCAGCAAACTTAAAAGCACTTCAACAACTTTAAGAATATTTTTTAACAATAAACAAAGAAAATAGTAATGTCAATATTTTTAGATACAGTAAAAGGAAAAAAATGTGAACGTCCACCAGTTTGGTTTATGCGTCAGGCTGGAAGAGTTTTGCCATCATATCTTAAACTTCGCGAAACTTACACTTTCAGCGAATTAATGTTAGAACCAGAATTAGCTGCAAAAGTAACATTACTTCCTGTTGATGATTTAGGTGTTGACGCAGCTATTTTATTCTCAGATATTCTGGTTGTTCCACAAGCAATGGGATTAAAAGTTGAATTTTCTGATAAAGGTCCACGTTTTGAAAAGCCTTTGAAAGAAGTTTCAAATCCTTTAGAACATTTGCATCCAGATGCATCATTCTTCGAATATATTTACAAAGCAATTAAAATAATTAATGAAACTAAACCTAAAGATGTTCCATTAATTGGATTCTGTGGTGCTCCATTAACTGTTTTATCATATATGATTCAGGGCTTAAGTTCAAATCATGAATTTCCTGATGCAACAAAATTCATTTTTGAGCAACCTGAATTAACTGCAAAACTTGTTGATATGATTGTTGAAATATCACAGGTATATGCACAAAAACAAATTGAAAGTGGAGTTGAGGCATTTCAACTTTTCGAAACTCATGCTGGTTTAATTCCTTATCCTATTTATAAAAAACTTTTCCTTCCCGCTGTTGAAAAAATTGGAAAAACTGTTAGAGCAACAGGGACACCATTTTTCTTCTTCCCAAAAGGGATTGGCAACGGTATAGTTGATATGAATCATAATATTGCAGACGTTGTTAGCATCGACTGGCAAGCTGACATTTCACAAGTTCGCAAACAAGTTGGGCCAGAAGTAGGATTACAAGGTAATTTAGATCCTCGTTTACTTCTCACTTCTCCTGCAGTAATAAAAAGAGAACTTGAAAATTATATTGATTTTGGAAGTAAAGAAACAAAATGGGTATTTAATTTAGGCCATGGCGTTCTTCCAAATACTCCATTCGAAAATGCAAAATATGCAATTGACTGGATTAAATCTGCTAATTGGAAAAGATCATAAAAGCAGAAATTCATTTATCTAAGTTTACAAAAATGGAAAACAAAAAGCAAATACTTTTAAAATATAACCGTCCCGGACCAAGATATACAAGCTACCCTCCTGCTAACTTTTTTCATAACAAATATAATAACAATAACTTAATTGCACATGTTGTAGAATCAAACACAATTGGTCCAGAAAATATTTCGATTTATATTCATATCCCATTTTGCTCACAACGTTGCCATTTTTGCGGTTGTAATACTACACTTTTTGATAGTGAAAAAGTTGTTATCAGATATATTGACTGTCTAATAAAAGAAATTCATTCAGTTGCAACTCACATTAACACAAAAGACAGACAGGTTACTCAAATTCATTGGGGTGGAGGAACTCCAAACTCTATAAAACACGAACATATTATTCGTGTAATGAATGAAATTCGCAGTCTTTTTACAATAAATAAAAATGCAGAAATAGCTATTGAATGCAATCCTGCCTATCTTGATTATAATGAAATTCATTTTTTAAGAGATTCCGGATTTAATAGGATCAGTATAGGAATTCAGGATTTCAATCCGAAAATTCTGGATTGTGTTAACAGATTACATTCAAAACTTCCACATAATGAATTAATAAAAATTGTTAGAGAAGCAGGATTTACTGGGGTAAATTATGATTTCATTTACGGACTTCCTGGACAAACTGTAGAGAGTTTTAATAATACAATTAGACAAGCTATAGAATTGTCACCAGACAGACTTGTAACATTCTCCTATGCTCATGTTCCATGGGTAATGGACGAACAAAAGAATCTTGAAAAGTTAGGTTTACCAACTCCGGAAGAAAAACTTTCGATGTTTCTTTCTTCAATGGAAATTGTTGCAAATAGCGGTTACGAGCAAATTGGATTAGACCACTACGCAAAACCTACCGATGATCTTTCAAAAGCATTACGCGAAAAACAACTACATAGAAACTTTCAAGGATATTGTACTAAAGAAACTACAGGACAAGTTTATGGTTTTGGTTGCTCTTCAATAACACAACTTTGGGGTGGATTTAGTCAAAACGAAAAAGCTTTAGGTAAATACATGCAAAGAATAGAAGCCGAAGGCATGGCTGTTGAAAGAGGTTATTCGTTAAGCTTCAATGAACAAATCTGTAAGGAAGTAATTGACGAAACAATGTGCAATGGCATAATTGATTTTTCTGAAATTGGTGAACGTTTCCATATTACTGGTGAAGAAGTAAAATCAATTATTGGTTATAGCGACGAAAAACTTCTGGAATTTGTTAATGATGGTTTACTTACAATTACTCCAAAAGGTATTGATGTTAGTAAAACAGGAATGTTAATAGTAAGAAATATAGCAATGGCTTTTGACCCTCAGCTAAATACTGACGGAGACAAATATTCAAAAACTATATGACAGGTATTTTGCTTATCAACATGGGGGGACCAGTGAGTCCTGCAGAAGTAAAAAAGTTTTTACGACTCATGTTCCTTGATAAACATATTATTCCTGCTCCATTTATAATAAGAAATCTTTTATCGTTATTCATTAGTAGTTCGCGATATAAAAAATCTTGGAAAAAATATAATATAATTGGAGGCACTCCTATTAAAAAAAATACACAAGAACTAGTTAATGCAATACAAAATAAATTAGGTCTTTCTTTTTATATAAAAGCTGCATATTCTTATTCAGAGCCATTCATTTCAACAGCAATTAATGAATTCTATAACGATGGCATTAAGAATATAATTGCTATTCCGCTATACCCGCAAGCAAGCATTACAACAACAGAAAGTGTGATTTTTGATATTAATAATACAATAAATAAAGACATTAAAATAAATGTTGCTCCTGAATTTTATGAAAACAAATTTTTTATCGAATTCTGGTACAATTTAATCAAGAGCCATATTAAAAACAATAAGTTATCAAATCCATTTCTTATTTTCAGTGCTCATTCTATACCTGTTTCTTTTATTAAAAAAGGTGACACTTATCAAAATGCAATTGAAGAATCGGCAGAACTAATTGCAAGTTCATTGGAATTAGAATATAAAGTATCTTATCAATCTGGAATGAATGCAAGAACCTGGTTAGGACCAGATACTTTATCTTCACTTAAAGATTTAGCTTCAAAAGAAATAGATGAAGTTGTAATAATTCCAATTAGTTTTGTAAGCGAAAATTTAGAAACACTTTACGATCTCGATAACCAGATTATACCTTTAATAAAGGAAGAAACCTCTTTAAATATTTCAAGAGTTAATATTCCAGCAATTCATCCTTCATTTATTGAGATGATAAAAAATATAGTTTATGGATTCAATCATTGAAAAAGATATAGTAATTATTGGTGCGGGGCTAACGGGCCTGACTTCTGCATATTATTTAAACAAAGGGAAAGCTGATTTTATTGTAATTGAAAAAAGAGATAAAGTTGGTGGAGTAATTCAAACCGAAAAGCATAATGGATATCTGGTTGAAACTGGTCCAAATACTGGTGTTGTTGGACAACCAGAAGTTGCAGAACTTTTCGAAGATTTAGGAAACAAATGTGAAATAGATATTCCCGGAAAAGAAGTAAACAAACGTTTCATTTTAAAAAACTCTAAATGGGAACCACTTCCGTCAGGTTTATGGAAAGGCATTACCACTCCCCTATTTTCTACAGGAGATAAATTCAGAATACTTGGCGAACCATTTCGTTCAAGAGGTAAAGATCCAAACGAGAATCTGGCACAAATGGTTTTAAGACGAATGGGAAAAAGCTTTTTAGATTATGCTATAGATCCATTTATTTTAGGTGTTTACTCGGGCGATCCTAAAATTCTAATTACCCGTCATGCAATGCCAAAGCTTTATAAACTTGAACAAGAATATGGAAGTTTTATTGGAGGCACAATAAAAAAAGGATTTAAAAAGAAAACTGAAAGAGAAATGAAAGCCACCAAAAAAGTATTTTCAGTAAAAGGTGGTTTATCAGAATTAACAAATGCCCTTTATAATGAAACTGGAACCGAAAAATTTATTTTAGGTTCAAAAGATTTACAAATTAATTATGTTGACGGAAAATATATTTCAACATTAAAAGACTCAGAAGGAAAAGAAATTACAATAAAATCAAATAAATTAATTACAACTACCGGAGCATTTGAGCTTGACAATTTCATGTCATTTTTAGACAAAGAAACTCTAGCTCCAATCACTTCGTTACAATATGCAAATGTTGTAGAAGTTGTTATGGGTTTCGAAAATTGGGATGGTTTTAATCCTGAAGGTTTTGGTGGACTAATTCCATTTGTTGAGAATCGCAATGTGCTAGGTGTTTTATTTATGTCAACATTATTTATGAATAGAACTCCAGAAAACGGAACATTATTCACAATGTTTATTGGAGGTATGAGAAAATCTCATCTTTTCGAAAAATCAGAAGAAGAATTAAAAGCAATTATTGAAAAGGAATTTATGCAGCTTTTAAAACCTTCAAAATTTAATCCTTCATTATTTAAATTATATTGGCATAAAGGAGCAATTCCACAATATGGAATTGAATCAGAAGCTAGATTTAATCAAGTAAAAAATCTTGAAACCAAATACCCCGGTTTATTTTTCGGTGGAAATTTAAAAGATGGAATTGGCATGGCCGACCGTATTAAACAAGGAAAAGAGCTTGCCAATAGAATAACAGATTAAACAAAATAATATTCTTTTTTTTAAGAAACTGTTTTGGTTTTTAATCCTATCAATAATTGACGTACCATAATTGTTCTTAATTACAACACTCTAATCACAGTCATCTTGAGAGCCTTTACTTAGCTTGACGAAATGCACTCGAAAGATGTACCCACGTTCTTGCACATTCTTCGAAAACCTCAGAATTACCCATGCACATTTTAGGCATGCCATGATAATAAACCTATTATGTTAATAAATTTAACATTCAAAACAGTTTCTAATTCTCCCAATAATATATAACCTTAATAGTTTTTAATGTTTTACAAGCATTAAAAAATAACGCCTACTTTTCATTAAATAATATTATTTTCAAATATTGTTTACAAATGAGATCTTAAAAATTAGAATTATAGTTTGTAAAACAGTTTAATTTTATGTTTTTATGCAATATATGATGTTCTTTAGCATATTATAAACGGTTTATATAAAATTTTATCTTTTATTCATTAATTTTTATTTATTTTTGAATTTGTTATATTAATTATTGCTATGATCTCTATTAAAAGAAATTTAGAAGTACTTCCTGAAGTTTTTCAATTTATGTCTGATAAAGAATTGGATAATCTTGAAAAAACAAAATATGAAGTAAGTTACAAAGCTGGAGAAGTAATATTTAAAAGAGGGACAAAGACAGCTCAATTAATGTTTTTAACTTCTGGTCTAGCTAAATCATATATTGAAGGATATGGCGATAAAAATTTGATAATTCGACTTATTAAACCCTTCGAAATTATTGGTGTTTTAGCTTCTTATGTTGGAACTCACCATCAGTTTTCTGTCATGGCAATAGAAGATTCAAACTGTCAGTTTTATGATTTAGAAATTTATAAAGAAATTGCCCGTAAAAACTCTAAAGTTTACGATATTCTAACACAAAGTATATGCATACACTCTATGCAATACTATAATAAATTTATTAGTCTTACACAAAAACAAGTAAACGGAAGAATTGCAGAAACTTTATTGTATTTATATAATGATATATATAAAACAAATCCTATAAAACTTTCTATAACTAAATTCGATATTGCTGATATGACAGGCATGTCAAAAGATACAGCAACAAGAGTGCTTAAAGGTTTTGACAATGAGAATATTATAAAAATCTGCAATAACACTATTACTATTATAGATTTAGAAAAACTTATTCAAATCAGCAATAACGGCTAGTAAATATTACCTTTAATATTTACACTTTTTTCACACCTTAAATTAGAATTCTAACAAATAAATTATTCCGCTTTCACGGTTATTTATTAATAAAATAGACTTGACTTTTTAACATACTACAACAAATTACACTAACGCACCCCTTTGTCATGCTATGTGTTCCAGGACTTTAAAGAACTATTCTTTAACATTTCATTAAAACAGATAAAAAAATTGTGTTAATCAGCATTTGACAAGCCGATAATTATCGTTTATTTTTTGTGTTTAATTCAAAATTTTACGGAAAATATCATAATTTATTCGCGCAACATATATATTTAATACTTAGATAGATATTTTTACTTATATATCTTTGTTCAAATAAATTTAACATTTTTTATTAATCAATAAACATTTTAATCCTATGAAGAAAACAAACATTTTTTTAAGTTTTATTGCAATTGCGACATTTGTTGTAGCTCTTGCAGGTTGTACAAAACCAAAAGACGGTGCTGAAGGTGCTGCAGGTAAAGATGCAAACGAAACTTGCAAACTTTGTCACAATGCAAACGTTGTTGAAGCTGCTTCAACTCAATACGAATTATCAAAACACTCATGGGGTGAAGCCGCTTTCGCTGAAGCTGGCAACACAGGTTGTGGACCATGTCACGAATCAGAAGCATTTAAATATGTTTGTGCAAATAATACTCCTTCTACTTTTACATTAAGCACAACTACAAATAAATGGACAAACGATTACGCTTCAGTTAGTACAGCTGCTTATGGTGAAATTTCTTGTTTCACTTGCCATAGCAGTTTACATTCAACATATGGTAGTGCTGATTTACCTGCATTAACAACAGTTGCTCCTGTTTCAATGACATTCTTTGCTGGTGCAAAAACTATTAATCTTACACAAGATGGTGGAATTTCTAACCTTTGCGTAAAATGTCACCAACCTCGTCCATTTACAGCTTCAGGTCAAAATGGTAGAATCTTAAATTATGACTCTTTAAAGAATTTCCCAACTGACGTTTTCTTTGATACTACTTTAACTACAAACAGACTTAAACCAGGTTACAGAACTCATACACATTATGGTACTATTGGTGCTATTTATGCTGGTGTAGGTTTTGCAGGTATTGAATTCCCTGGAACATTATCATACACTAACTCAAAACACACAACAGAAACATCATGTCAGGATTGTCATATGGCAACCGTATCAGGTGCTGCTGGTGGCCACACTTTCAAAGCTGAGGGTAATCTAAATGGATGTAACGTTACAGATTGTCACGGTGCAGGTACAGTAACAACAAGCGCTACAGATCCTTATTTAGGTGCAGTAAAAACCGAAATTAAAGGTTTACTTGGTCAGTTAGCTGCTAAATTACAACAAGGTGGCAGAGAAATCATGAACAGAAATGCTGATGCTACAACCAATTTATGGTATGGTCACACAACAAATAATTATGATGGTTATTTGAATATTTATGATCCAATTAACAACCCTACTGGTTCAACAACTAGCTTTAAAGCTAACAGTACATCTGGATTCTCAGCTGCACAAATTGCTTTTAACAACACATTACCAAAACTAATGTTAACAAATGCACAATTTGGATCAATTATCAATTTCCAAATGTGTTTAAGAGAATACAGCTTAGGTATACATAACTATAAATATACAAAAGCTTTATTAACAAATTCAATTGCTATACTTCCATAAGTAAACGCAAAATATTAAAAAAGCCTCGTAAATTACGAGGCTTTTTTTTTGATTATTTCAGTCTTTAAATAATTTATTACACATACAAATTAAAAAATATAGTAAAAGAATTTATCTGATTGCCATAATGGTGATGTAACAGGAACAGCTACCGATCCTTACTTTGGTGCAGTTAGTTTGCTTTAAGAGAATATAGTTTAGGTATTCATAACTATAAATATATTAAAGCTCTTTTACAAAATTCAATTGAGCAACTACCTTTATTAATTTCAGTTTTTTAATAAAAAGGCGTTAACTTGGTTAGCGCCTTTTTATTTTATTTTTTTTGAATAAATGTCAGTAAAAAGAGCCCCTAAATGTTAAAAATATTTTCTTGTAAATTACCTTCTTATTTTTTAATATTATATTTTAACATATTCTGTCATAAAACATATTTTAAAAAAATATAAACGATTAAATACACCTACCTTTCTGTATACATGTGACATATACGATATTCTTCATTTATTTACTTCTCTGCAAATATTCGCATAAGATGTTTTTTGGCATTTAATTAATCGTTTCTTATCGTTTTATTTTAATTCTTTATTGTAAATTTTTCGTTGATTAATCTTTATTTTTCGCTCAATATCTTACATATCCTAATTTCAAATAGGTGTATTTATGTAAATTTGTCGTAAATATTTAATAATTCTATTAATCAATAAACATTTTAAATCCTATGAAGAAAACAAACATTTTTTTAAGTTTTATTGCAATTGCAACATTAGTTGTAGCACTTGCAGGTTGTACAAAACCAAAAGACGGTGCTGAAGGCGCTGCTGGTAAAGATGCAAACGAGACATGTAAACTTTGTCACAATGCTTCAGTAGTAGATGCTGTTGCTGTTCAATACGATTTATCAAAACACTCATGGGGTGAAGCTTCATTTGCTGAAGCAGGTAATACAGGTTGTGCACCATGTCATGAATCAGAAGGATTTAAATATGTTTGTGCAAATAACACTCCTGCAACTTTTACATTAAGCACAACTACTAATAAATACGTAAACGATTACGCTTCAGTTAGTACTGCAGCTTATGGTGAAATTTCTTGTTTCACTTGCCATAATAAATTACATACAACTTATGGTTCTACAGATTTACCTGCATTAACAACAGTTGCTCCAGTTTCTATGACTTTCTTTGGTGGAACAAAATCAATTAATCTTACACAAGATGGTGGAATTTCTAACCTTTGCGTAAAATGTCACCAACCTCGTCCATTTACAGCTTCAGGTCAAAATGGTAGACTTTTAAATTATGACTCTTTAAAGAATTTCCCAACTGACGTTTTCTTTGATACTACTTTAACTACAAACAGACTTAAACCAGGTTACAGAACTCATACACATTATGGTACTATTGGTGCTATTTATGCTGGAGTGGGTTTTGCAGGTATTGAATTCCCTGGAACATTATCATACACTAACTCAAAACACACAACAGAAACATCATGTCAGGATTGTCATATGGCAACTGTATCAGGTTCTGCTGGTGGCCACACTTTCAAAGCTGAAGGTAATTTAAACGGATGTAACGTTACAGATTGTCACGGTGCAGGTACAGTAACAACAAGCGCTACAGACCCATACTTTGGTGCAGTTAGAACTGAAATTAAAGGTTTACTTGGTCAATTAGCTGCTAAATTACAACAAGGTGGCAGAGAAATCATGAACAGAAATGCTGATGCTACAACCAACTTATGGTATGGTCACACAACAAATAATTATGATGGTTATTTGAATATTTATGATCCAATTAACAACCCTACTGGTTCAACAACAAGCTTTAAAGCTAACAGTACATCTGGATTCTC
>CAIQJL010000339.1 GCA_903872185.1 uncultured Bacteroidota bacterium
AGATATATAATATTGTAAAACAGAATCTCACCCAACTTAAATCATCTATCCTATTAATTATTAAAACTAATTTTGTTATGTAGAAGAGTTAAGTTTTTGTTGATTCCTAAATTTATTAAAATGAAATTTAATCCAGAAAAATGTGTTGTTCCCGATAAAAGAATGCAACCATTTATCGATCAGAATGAAATTTGGAGCTATATTAACAATACTGTATCATCAAAAGAAAGAGTTCGTGAAGTAATTGCAAAGTCATTATCTAAACTTAGATTAACACTTGAAGAAACGTCTGTGTTAATTAATGCTACAGATTCAGAATTAATAGAAGAAATAAAACAAGGTGCAAGAACTCTTAAAGAAAGAGTTTATGGAAACAGAATAGTTTTATTTGCACCATTGTACATAGGTAATAAATGCTCTAATAATTGTCAGTATTGTGGATTTCGTTCAACAAATACAGATGCAATTAGAAAAACTCTTAATGATGAAGAGATTGTAAAAGAAGTTGTTGCTTTAGAGGAAAATGGTCAGAAACGATTGATTCTCGTTTATGGTGAACATAAAGAATATTCTCCCGAACGTATTGCTCATGATGTTGAATTAGTGTACGGTGTTAAAAAAGATTTTGGAGAAATCAGGCGTGTAAACATTAATGCAGCTCCATTAGATATTTCTGGTTTTAGAACAATTGGTAAAGCAGGTATAGGTACTTATCAGATTTTTCAGGAAACATATAACCCTGAAGCATATAAACAATATCATCTAGGTGGTAAAAAAGCTGATTACGATTATCGCTTAACTGGCTTAGATCGTGCTCAGGAAGCAGGAATTGATGATGTTGGTATTGGTGTTTTATTTGGTTTATATGATTGGCGTTTTGAAGTGCTTTCTTTGGTTAGGCATACAAATCATCTGGAAGCTTGTTATAATGTTGGTCCACATACAATTTCATTCCCAAGAATTCAAGATGCTTCTTCGCTAAATGTTGATCCAAAGTATATAGTTAGTAATGACGAGTTTACCAGACTTGTAGCAATTTTAAGATTAGCAGTTCCATATACAGGATTAATTTTAACAGCCCGTGAGAGTGCCGAAATTCGTAATGAAGTTATTAGCTTTGGAGTTTCTCAGATTGATGGCGGTACAAAGATTGAGCTTGGTGGATACGACAAATTTAAAAATCAGGAGCAGGATTTAAACCGTGAGCAATTTAAAATTAACGATGATAGGTCATTGAATGAAATTATTCGTGATTTGTTACATGCAGGTTATTTGCCTTCATTCTGTACAGCTTGTTACAGGCAAGGTAGAACCGGAGAGCATTTTATGGAATTCTCTGTTCCAGGCTTTATCAAACGTTTCTGTACTCCAAATGCAATTTTAACATTAGCAGAATATTTAATGGATTATGCAACTCCAGATGTTAAAGTAGAAGGCTGGAAAGCAATTGAAAAAGAATTATCTGCAATGGAAAATAATTCAAATACCGAAGTATTAAAAAAACGTATCGAACTTATTAAACAGGGAAATCACGATTTATATTTTTAATTTATATCAATATGTCTAACTATAAAATTATTGGTATCGCTATTAAAGACAGGATTAAAGAGGCAAATAAAACCCAGGTTATTCTGTCTAAATATGCACACATTGTTAAGACACGGCTTGGTTTTCATGAGGTGTCTGAAAATACATGCAGTAGAGTAGGGTTTATTGTTTTGCACGTTGTAGATATACCCGAAGAGTTTTTTAAATTAAAAATGGAACTTACAGAAATTGGTGGTATTGAAGTTCAGGAAATGAATTTTTCGATATAATTAAACTGTCATCCAGAACGATTCTACAGTCCCCCTGAGCGTAGTCGAAGGGTATACTAGAATAGATTCTTCATCCGCCGCGGCGGACGTTCAGAATGACAAAAACAATAAAAAACTATGAAAGAAATTAGAATTTTAGGCATATATATTTCTGAACGAAATAAAGATGCTATTGCAATACAAAATTTGTTTACTAAATTTGGTTGTTCTATTAAAACCAGATTAGGTTTGCATGAGGTTGTTGATAATTATTGCAGCGCAAGCGGACTAGTAATAATTGAGTTAACAGGTTTAATAGAAGAAATGGATTTATTTGAATCTGAGCTTAAAAAATTAAACGGAGTTGAAGTGCAAAAAATGATATTTAATAAATAAATTATGAGTATAAAAGGATCACAAACAGAAAAAAATTTGCTAAAAGCATTCGCAGGTGAATCGCAAGCAAGAAACCGTTATGAGTTTTTCTCAAAAGTAGCTAAAAAAGAAGGCTACGAGCAAATCTCGGCAATGTTTATGATGACTTCTTTGCAGGAAAAATCTCATGCAAAAAGATTTTTTAATTTCCTTGAAGGCGGTCCACTTGAAATTACTGCAACTTATCCTGCAGGTATTATTGGTACAACAGCTCAAAATCTTTTAGCTTCGGCTAATGGAGAGAACGAGGAATGGACTGCAATTTATCCTGAATTTTCAGAGATAGCATCAAAAGAAGGTTTTAAAGATGTTGCTATGGCATTTAAATTAATCTCTAAGATTGAAGCTGAACATGAAGCTAGGTTTAGGAAATTATTAGCTAATGTTGAAAACCAAAAGGTTTTTCAATCTGACGAAAAAGTAAAATGGATGTGTCGCGAATGCGGATATATTCATGAAGGAACAAAAGCTTTGGAAAATTGCCCAGTTTGTGCACATCCAAAAGCTTATTTCGAATTATTGGCAGAAAATTATTAAAAAAGTGCACTTAAGTGCCTTAAGTACTTAAAGTGTCTAAAGTTTTGAGGATTGGAGTTAACTTTAAGTACTCCAAACTTTAAGTACTTTAGGCACTTTTTTAATTCTTTAGATTATATTTGTAATTCAAAATCCTAAATTTAAAAATCGTAATTCCTAAATTAGATAATGGCTGCTAAAAGATTTGCAAGAACTGTAGTAAAAATAATGGGTTGGCATTTAATAGGTTCATTTCCCCCAGATGCTAAAAAACTTTTGGTTATTGCAGCTCCGCACACCAGCATTATGGATTTTATTATGGGTTGGCTAGGTTTACATAGCTTTGGAATTAGTGCGAAATTTGTAATTAAAAAAGAGTTTTTCTTTTTTCCTGTTGGGCCAATTATTCGTGCATTAGGAGCAATACCAGTAAAAAGAGGGGATAGACATAACGATATGGTTGCTCAAATGGTTGCTGAATATAAAAAACGCGATTCATTTTTTCTTGTAATTACTCCCGAAGGAACACGCAAAAAAGTTAAACGTTGGAAAAAAGGTTTTTATCAGATAGCAACTGAAGCTAAAGTGCCTGTTGTTGTATCAACTGTTGATTATGGAAAAAAACAACTTGGTCCGTTATGGATATTCGAGCCAACCGGCGACTTTGATGCCGATATGTTAAAAGTTAAAGCTTGTTATGTCGGCGTTAAAGCTAAGCATCCCGAAGGTTTTACTACAGAAAGCTAATATGGAAGAAATAAAAATTTCGCTTATACAAAGCGATTTAGTTTGGGAAAATCCTGCCGAAAACATGAAAAAGTTTGAAGCTAAATTTTCAGACTTAAAAGGCAAAACTGATATTGTTTTATTGCCAGAAATGTTTACTACAGGGTTTTCTATGAATCCAAGACCTATTGCAGAAACAATGAAAGGTAATACTGTAGCTTGGATAAAAAAACAATCTACAGAAAATAATTTTGCAATTGGTGGCAGTGTTATAATTACCGAAAACGGAAAATATTTTAATCGTTTTGTTTTTGCTGAACCTTCGGGTTTAATACATTATTACGATAAGCATCATTTGTTCAGTATTACCGGTGAAAACAATGAATACACACCTGGAAATACAAGAACAATAATAAAATATAAAGGTTTTAGATTCTTCCTGCAAATTTGTTACGACTTGCGTTTTCCTGTTTGGATGCGCAATAAAAATGATTATGATGTAATGTTATTAGTTGCAAACTGGCCAGAGCGCAGAAACGATGCCTGGAAGAAATTACTTTATGCACGAGCAATGGAAAACCAGTGCTATATTGCTGCAGTAAATAGAGTTGGTAATGATGGGAAAAATATTTTTCACACAGGAGATAGCATGATTTTAGACTATGCAGGAAGAGAGATGGCAGTTGCTAAACCTAATGCTGAAGAAATATTAACCTGCACATTTAATCTTGACTTACTTAAAGATTCTAAAGAGAAATTTCCTGCATGGAAGGATGCAGATGATTTCGAAATAAAATAAAAGAAGTGCCTTAAGTTCTTGGAATACTTAATTGCCTTAAGTTAGTCAATCTGCATTTTATTTTTTTTTATTTGTTTTTGTTTTAATCTGTTATTGATTATATTTGGTTTTTGAAATTACTGGATTAATCTTTTTAAAATAATATTATATGGTTAAGATAACACCAAAAGTAGAAGCTAGAATTGTTTCAGGTATTAAAAAATTCCAACCAATTATTAATAATGCTAAAATTAAAGATATTAATGAATCTGATACTGTTGTTATTATTACCGATATTTTAGCAGAAGTTTTTGGATATGATAAATATTCTGAAATAACATCAGAATATGCAATTAAAAAAACATTCTGTGATCTTGCAATTAAAATAAATGGTAAAATCAGATTAATATTAGAAGTAAAAGCTTCTGGCTTAAATTTAAAAGATGATCATATTAGGCAATCATTAGGATATGGCGCAAATGAGGGTGTAGACTGGATTATATTAACTAATGGAAGTATTTGGAAAATTTATAAAATAATTTTCGGTAAACCAATAATGCAGGAATTAGTTTACGAATTTGATTTTTTAAGTTTAAATATTAAAAATGTAGATGATATCGAAAAATTATATTATTTCTCTAAAGAAGGTTTTGAAAAATTATCTTTAGAAGATTATTATATTCAAAAACAAACACTTAATAAATATTTTATAGGTCAATTGTTATTGACTGAAAGTGTTGTTGATGCAGTTAGAAAAACTCTCAAGAAAATTGCTCCAGAAGTTAAAGCAAACAACGAAGATTTGCAAAAAATACTTATACACGAAGTAATTAAAAGAGAAGTATTAGAAGGTGAAAAAACTGAAGAGGCAAAAAAGAAAATTATAAAAAGTCTTAAATCAATTGAAAAGAAAGAAGAGCCCAAAGTAGAGAAATCAATCACAGAATAGTTCTTATTTATTGAATATATTCTATTTTTCAGTTTAGATAGTAATTTTGTAATAGAATTAAACGTTAATTATTATGAAAACAATTGCAATTTATTCAGTCGTAATAATACTTTCATTACTTTTTGTTCAAAATAATATTTATGCACAAAAGACGGTTGATGTTAAAGTAGTAAAACTGCAAACTTCGGCACATACCGAGAATTGCAAAGCTAAAATCGAAAAAACTTTGGCTTATGAAAAGGGCATTGTATCATCGGAGCTTAACAGAGAAACACAGATTTTAACTGTAACATATAAGCCAAATAAAACAGATGTTAAAAAGATAATAAAAGTGATTAATGACCTGGGTCACGATGCAGCTGAAATAGTTGAATAGGCTTTTAATCTCTTTCTCAGCTTAGTTTGTAACTAAACGTAATTTTTTTTTCGAAATTTCGTTCTCCGCCGTGGCGAAGCGGCTAATCAATCCGCAATCTGTTTAAATTTAGAAATTTAGTCAAAATTTCTGTTTTAAAACATATAAATTGAAATAATGCTCGTATTTTTGTGCATTATTAAAATTAATTATGAAAACAATTGAAATTTTTGGTTTCCCAATGGACCTTGGTGCCTCACGCAGAGGAGTTGATATGGGGCCATCGGCAATCCGTTTAGCAGGTTTGCAAAAGCAATTAGAAGATTTAGATTTGAAAGTTTTTGATAGAGGCGATATAACAATTAACCCAAAAGAAGTACTTAATATTTCAAATCCCAAGTTAAAATATCTTGAAGAGATAGTTAGTTCGTCAACAAATCTTGCTGTAAAGGTTGAGGAATCGTTAAACAATAATAATTTTCCTCTTTGCATTGGTGGCGATCATTCAATTGCTATTGGCAGCATTGCAGGAATTGCAAGTCATTGCAAAAAACATAACAAAAAGCTTGGAATTATTTGGGTTGATGCACATGCTGATATGAATACCGATTTATCTTCGCCTTCAGGAAATATACATGGAATGGGATTTTCTGCATCGTTAGGTCTTGGCAATAATGCATTAACTGGTATTATGAATATTAATCCAAAAGCAGAACCACAAAACTGTGCATTAATTGGTGTAAGGTCTATCGATACTCATGAACGCGAAAATATGAATTCTCTTGGAATACAAGTTTATTCGATGCATGAAATAGATAAACTAGGAATATTTGCAATCATAACAAAAGTAATTGAAGATTTGAAAAACAAAGTTGATCATATTCACTTAAGTTTTGATGTTGATGCTATAGACCCAAAGATAGCGCCTGGAGTTGGAACTCCGGTAATAGGAGGGTTGAGTTATCGCGAATCGCATTTGTTAATGGAAGTAATTGCAGAAAGTGGTTGTCTATCATCAATGGAAATTGCTGAAGTAAATCCAATACTTGATAATGGTAATCGTACTGCCGAAATGGTAAGCACAATGATAGCTTCGTGTTTGGGATTAAAGATATATTAACAAATTACAATATTATGTCGTTTTTTTCTAATCTTTTTAAAAGTAGCAAAGAGCCAGTAAAGATAATTCCGACTCATATCAGTGATCAAATTATTTATTCCGAAGAAAGTATTAAATATTCTATTGTTTATAGAAATTTTAAAACACCAATGCGGAGTTATGGTTATAAAATAATGAAGGGTAAAGCATCGATAGGTTATTCAAATAGTTTATTTGTTGCAGCAACAAAGCATAATATGCTAATAAATGTTCCTGTTAATCACGAGAAATTTTCTTACTTAAAGTTTTCTATTGAAAACGAAAAATTGCTAATTATTTACGATGCAAGTTCTTTTCATGATGACTGGAAAGGCACTGTAGAATTAAGATTTACTCTTGAAAATATGAATTATTTTGTAAGATTTTTAAAATAACTTGACGATTAAATATTTTAACAGTTATTAAAATATCTAGATTTTTTAATAATATAAAACTTTGTAATTTTGAAGAAACAAAAATAAAAATTAATATGGCAACACTTACCCAGGAAATGAAAGATATGATTGCTGCACAGCAATGTTTTGTAGGAACAGTAGATGCAGAAGGAAACCCTAATGTTGCACCTAAAAGGTCAACCAGGGTATTAACCGAT
>CAIQJL010000340.1 GCA_903872185.1 uncultured Bacteroidota bacterium
ACAGATTGAAAAACTTAATGAAACAATTGCTAAAATTCAAAAATAAATAACCTAACTATCAATAATGCTTATTTTATTTTCAATTTAAATAATCATTATTTTTTTAAAAACTTTACAATATTTAATTAAATATTGTATTTTTGGTTATTAAACATTTATTTCAATTTTTATGAAAAATTTTATTCTTTCATGCTTATTAGCAATCGTTTCAGTATCTCTTTTTGCACAAACACCTCATTCATTTCAATATCAAGCGGTAGTGCGAGATATGAATGGAACTGTTCTATCAAATCAAATAGTAAATTTCAAATTATCAATTATTTCTGGTTCGCCTACTGGAATTGTAGAATATGTTGAAAGTCATTTGGCAACATCAAATATTTTTGGAGTAGTAAATCTTGCAGTTGGAACAGGAACAATTCAATCAGGATTATTTTCAAATATAGCTTGGGGTAACGAAGTATTTTTTATTAAAGTAGAAGCCGATCCAACGGGTGGAACTTCTTATATTGATATGGGAACAACCCAGTTATTAAGTGTTCCTTATGCATTATATGCTGAAACATCTGGCAATGCAGGACAAAACGGAATCTCAGTAAATTGGCTTGGAACATTTACCAGTCAACCTGTTTCACCAAATTTAAACGATGCCTATTATAATTCAACTGACGGAATTTCATATATCTATGATGGGATTTTATGGCAAATAATTGCAAAAGATGGGATCCAAGGACCAATTGGCTATCAAGGTCCACAAGGACAGCAAGGGAATCAAGGAACACAAGGAAATGAAGGAACCCCAGGTGCTAATGGAATTTCAATTAACTGGATGGGGAATTTCTCCACCCCTCCTGCTATTCCATCCTTAAATGACGCATATTATAATAATGCTGATGGAAAATCCTATATCTATAATGGTTCAAGCTGGCAAATTTTAGCTCAAGATGGCACGGGAATTCAAGGAGTTCAAGGAATTCCTGGCTTACAGGGTAATCAGGGCAATCAGGGAATTCAAGGAATACCAGGGACAGCAGGTGTTAATGGAGTTTCCATTTTATGGCTTGGAACATACGCAACTGCTCCATCCAGTCCAAGCTTAAATAACGCATATTATAATTCTGCATTAGGAAAATCTTATATTTATAATGGTTCAACATGGCAAACTTTATCACAGGATGGATCACAAGGAATACAAGGTTTACAAGGAATACAGGGATTACAAGGCATACAAGGAACGGCTGGAACAAATGGAATTTCAATTTCCTGGTTAGGCTCTTTCGCTGTAGCACCAGCTACTCCAAGTTTAAATCAGGCATATTATAATACAACAGATAAAAAATCATACATTCGGAATAGTTCTGCATGGCTTATGATTACTCAAGATGGAACAAATGGAACTAACGGAACAAATGGAGTTAATGGTATCAACGGGACAAATGGAAAAACAGTATTAAACGGAACTTCAAACCCTACTTCACAAGGAGTTGATGGAGATTTTTATATTAATACTTCAAATAACACTTTGTTCGGACCAAAAAATGCTGGTTCATGGGGAACTGCAACTCCACTTATTGGGCCTCAAGGTATTCAAGGCATTCAAGGAACTGCTGGCACTGGGCTAACAAATAGAGGTAATTGGGTCAGTGGCAATACTTATGCTAATGGAGATTACGTTTTTGATAGATCAACAGTAAGCGCTTTAGTTAATTCAATGTGGATTTGTCAAACTACTTCTTTCACTTCAACTATTCAACCATATCTGGATGCAATTCATTGGGTTGAATTTCAGGCTCCTGCCGGACCACAAGGAACTGCCGGAACAAATGGCACTAATGGAAAAACAATTATTAATGGAACTGTAAATCCGACATCTCAAGGAGTAGATGGCGATTTTTACATTAATACTGCTACGAATACTTTATTTGGACCTAAAACAGCTGGTGTTTGGGGCAGCGGAACATCATTAGTTGGTCCTGCAGGAACCTATTTAGCTGGTACAGGCATTCAAATTTCTTCTGGCACAATAACAAATACTTCTCCTGATCAGACTATTGTTATTTCATCAGGAACTGGCATTTCTGTTACCGGGAGTTATCCAAATTTTACAGTTACAAATGCTAACCCTAATGCAACACATACAGGTGAAGTTACAGGCACAACAGCATTAACAATTGCAAACAATGCTGTAACAACAGCTAAAATATTAGATGGAAATGTAACTGCATCAAAATTAAATTCAATGGCTGCAGTGGTTGGTCAAATATTAAAATTTAATGGCACAAACTGGGCTCCAGCTTCGGATGCTAACAATACATACTCACCAGGCACCGGTATTGGAATTGTAGGTACTACAATTAGTTCAACTCAAACTTTAGCACAAACATTAACAAATGGCAATAGTGCCGGAACATCTGGTATATTAATGAATAATCAAAGCTTAACAGGCGCATATATTTTAGGATTGAACTACAATAATCTAAGTTACATTGACTTATACTACGGTGGTATTAGAGACTATAATGGTAACCGCGGTTTAGACGGACAAGTTTTAACTAATCATGTATTGGCACCAAATACTTATGTTACCTGGGAAAACCCAACTTCATATTTAGCTGGAACTGGAATGACATTAGGAGGCACAACTTTCAACGCACAAACAACAACAGCATTATGGAATGCTAACATGCTGCAAGGAAGAGCAATTTCTGCAACTGCACCCACTAGCGGACAAGTATTATCCTGGAATGGGACAAACTGGTTACCAACAACAAATAGCGGAATACCTGGCGGAACAAACGGTATGGTTCAGTTTAATAATACCGGAGTATTTGGTGGTGTTCAAGGATTATTCTGGGATAACACTAATTCAAGATTTGCAATAAATGGCTTAGCCTCTACTCCACTTCAATCAAATCTGGTTGTTCGGCAAACTTTAAATCCAATGAATACAAGTGCAGACAGTATAGTTTTGGCAAATATTGGTGTAGACGTAAGACAAGAAACGGCAAATACTAATTATGGTTCTGGAATAAAATTCTCGATTGGAAACACAACTGGATATACCGGAACTGCAGCAATTGTAGCTTCTAGAACAGGATCATTCTCTTCGGGTGATTTACATTTTGCTGTAAATAATATTGGCGTTTCTGGCAAAACAACATTACCGATTAGAATGACAATTAAAAATACCGGACGAGTTGGTATTGGAACAACAGCACCTGACGGTAAATTAGAGGTTATGCAAGATCCAAATTCATTAGATACAGAACCACTTTTCGAAGTAAAGAATAAACTAGGACAAACCGTATTTGTTGTTTACCCAGATAGTGTTCATGTATATGTTAAAGATATGCCAGGAGCAAAATCTAATAAAGGCGGATTTGCAGTAAGCGGAAGAAACAATACTAAAGCATTAACTAACGATTATCTAAATGTAAATCCATTAAATACCAGAGTATGGACACAAGACAGTGTAATGGGCTTTAACGTTCAAAATATAGCAGGGACATTAAAATCTAATTACATGAATTTAACTCCAGAAAATTATTCGATTGGACATGAAGCAGGTATTGCAATAACAAATGGAAAATACAATACCTTCTTTGGTTATCAAGCAGGAAGAAGCAATACAGGTGGAACAGTAGCTAATCCTGTTTATCCTGGATGGGCCAACATTTTTATTGGATACCAATCTGGATTTGCAAATATTACAGGTTATAAAAACACATTTATGGGTTATAAATCAGGTTACGATAACACTACAGGTTATTATAACACTTTTATAGGTAATTTAGCAGGTACAAACACTACAACTGGCCAGAAAAATACTTTTGTAGGAAATGAAAGCGGAGAAGTAAACACCACTGGTTCATATAATACATTTTTTGGCTATAATAGTGGAATCACAAGCTCTGGACAATATAACACATTCTTGGGTGCAGATTGCGGTTTTTATAATGGAGCCGGTAATTATAATGTTTATCTAGGTTCTCATTCAGGAGAAAATTTTGTTGGAAGTTCAAATACATTTATCGGACAACAAGCTGGAAGAAATTTCACAACACAAAGAACTGGTACAGGTAATGTATTTATTGGATATAGTGCAGGCGGATCTTTAACTGCTAACACTTCAAACAGATTATTTATTGATAATTCTTCAACTAATGCTCCTCTAATCTATGGCGAATTCGATTTAAACAACGTACAAATAAATGGCAGTTTATGTTATACCGGAACATTTGGAGCATGTTCTGACCTAAGATACAAAAAAGACATTGTTGAAATATCTGAAGCCTTATCAAAAATATCAAAAATAAAAGGAGTTTATTATAATTGGAGAATTAATGAATTTCCAGAAATGGTATTTGACAACAAATTACAAATAGGAGTTATTGCACAAGATGTAGAACCACTATTTCCTGAATTAGTTATCACGGATTCTAAAGGATATAAAATGGTTGATTATCCTAAATTTACACCTATTTTAATAGAAGCAATAAAAGACCAACAAAAACAAATTGAAAACTTAAAATTAGCTAACTCCAAACTTGAAACTAATTACAATTTGTTACAAAAAGGTCATCAAGATCAAATAAATAATCTAAAAGCTGAAATCGAGATTTTAAAATCAAATATGGGAATTTCTAAAAAAGAATAGTATTTTTGGTTGTTTAACACTTATTTTTTAAATTATGAAAAAATATTTAATTTATTCCATTTTCGTTTTGTTTTCAGCAAATTTATTTGCTCAAACACCTCAGTCTTTCCAATATCAATCTGTTATTCGTGATTTAAACGGCAGTATAATACCAAGCCAATCTATTGGATTTCAAATCAGTATTATTTCTGGTTCTGCAACTGGAACTATAGTATACATTGAAAGGCATACAACTTCTACAAATCAGTTTGGAATTGCAAATCTGTCAGTTGGTTTAGGAACTCCTACTTATGGCATATTTAATACAATAAACTGGGGAATCACTTCTCATTTTATTAAAGTAGAAGCCGATCCTACTGGTAGCACTAGCTATTTAGACATG
>CAIQJL010000341.1 GCA_903872185.1 uncultured Bacteroidota bacterium
CAGATAATAATACTACTTATTCTCCAGGTACAGGAATAAACATTACAGGAACTACAATTACAAATACAGCTCCTGACCAAACTGTAGCATTAACTCAAGGAGGCGCAACTACAATTTCAGGCACTTATCCAAATTTCACAATCTCCAGCACTGATAACAATACAACCTACACTGCTGGTACAGGAATTGGATTAACTGGAACTACATTTAGTTCGACCCAAAATCTTTCTCAAACTTTAACAAATGGCAATAGTGCTGGAACAAGCAGTATCTTAATGAATAACCAAAGTATAACTGGTGCAAATATTATAGGATTAGGTGGTAGTAATGCCAATTACTTTGATTTATTCTGGGGTCATATTCGTGACTATGCAGGTAGTCATGGTATAGCTGGACAAGTCTTGACAGTAAGAGGAATCTCCCCAAATACATATGTATATTGGGAAAATCCTTTTATTGGTTCAGTTGGAACTGGATTAAGTTTAAGTGGAAATACAATTAATAGCGTTTGGACTCAAAGCGGAAATCATATTTACAATAATAATACAGGAAATGTAGGTGTTGGAATTAATAACCCAGTTGGTAAAATGGTTGTTAAAGGAGATGCTACTGCACTTCCAACTGATCCATTATTTGAAGTTAAAAATGCAGCAGGTCAGACAGTTTTTGTTGTATATCCTGATAGTGTTCATATTTATGTTAAGGATACTGGTGCAAAATCTAATAAAGGAGGCTTTGCTGTTAGCGGAAGAAACAATGCAAAAGCTTTAACTCACGATTTCTTATATGTTGATCCAGATTTTACCAGAGTTTATACTGGCGATACTCTTGCAGGTTTTGGTGTTCAAAATATTGGAACCACAACAGATAATAGTTATATGCAAATGACTCCAAAAAATTATTTTATTGGGCACGATGCAGGAAAAAATACAACAACAGGAAAATACAATTCATTTATTGGATTTCAAAGTGGTTTTACAAATACTGCTGGAGGTTATAATGTTTTTCTAGGATATAATTCAGGTTATTATAACACAGCCAGTTATAATTTATTTATGGGTTTTGAAGCTGGTAAAAACAATTTAACTGGAACATATAACTCGTTTATTGGTTATCAATCTGGTTATTCTAATACAATTGGAAATCAAAATACTGCAAATGGATATATGGCTTTTAATCATAATACTTCTGGAGAATATAATACAGCAATGGGTGCTTATGCTCTTCATAACAGTTCTACTGCATCAGATAACACTGGCATTGGAAATTTAGTATTGTATTCAAATACAATAGGAAGTGACAATATTGCAGTTGGGTCAAGTTCATTACAAAATAACATTACTGGAAATCAAAATACTGCTGTTGGAGTTGCAGTATTACGTATGGGAACTGCTTCAAATAACAACTCTGCATTAGGTTATCTAACGGGATATAATGCAACAGGATCGAATAATACTTTTATGGGATTTTCTACTGGTTTTAATGCAACTGGTTCTAATAATGCTTTTATGGGATACGATGCTGGATATAATTCAACTGGTAGTAATAATGTTTTTATTGGATACGATGCTGGTTATAGAACTACTGCTTCTTATGATGCATTTATAGGTTATCAGTCTGGTTTTAATAATACATCAGGATCTCAAAATACTGCAATTGGATATCAAACGCTTTTAAATAATACAACTGCAAGTTATATGACTGCTATAGGTTCATATGCATTAGCTAACAATACAACTGGAAGCGATAATACAGCAATTGGAAATCTTGCTCTTTATACTAACTCAGTAGGAAATGGTAACTTAGCTGCAGGATCAAGTTCTTTGCAAAATAATACTGGTAGTCAGAATTCTGCAATTGGTATTGCAGCACTTCGAAGCAATACAACTGGCGTTAATAATTCTGCACTAGGATACTGTGCATTTTACAATGGAAATTTCAACAATTCAACTGCTTTAGGTGCAAATACTGTAATAAATCAAAGTAACAAAGTAAGAATTGGCGATGCATCAACAACTGTAATTGAAGGTCAAGTGGCATACACATGGCCATCTGATGGAAGATTTAAAAATTCTGTTACTGAAGAAGTAAAAGGTCTTGATTTTATAACAAAATTACGTCCAATCGTTTATAATTTCGACACTAGAAAATTCGACGCTTTTTTAATGAAGGACATGCCAGATAGCCTAAGAGAAGCTATTATGAGCAAAAAAGATTATAGTAAATCATCTTCTATTCGTCAAACAGGTTTTATTGCTCAAGAAATTGAAGTAGCAGCAAAAGAATGTGGATATGATTTTAACGGCTTACATAAGCCTGAAAATGACAATGACAATTACAGTGTAGCATATTCTTTATTTACAGTACCATTAGTAAAAGCAGTACAAGAGTTAAATACAAAAAACAAAGAACTTATTGAGATAAATAACAACCTTCAAAAAAGAATCGAAGCTTTAGAAAAAATTGTCCTAAACAAATAGATTAAATTTATTAATGAATGTTTAAAGGCATAATAAATAGTTTTATTATGCCTTTAAACATTAAATTAAATCTTTTAAAATCTAGATTTTATTTTAAATTTGGAATAAATTACTGAAACCCATATTAATTTCATTAAAATATTATAATTATGAAACAATTTATTTTAATAAG
This sequence comes from uncultured Bacteroidota bacterium, assembly GCA_903872185.1. Classification (GTDB taxonomy): domain Bacteria; phylum Bacteroidota; class Bacteroidia; order Bacteroidales; family GWA2-32-17; genus GWA2-32-17. Next base: position 2,653 of record CAIQJL010000341.1, read on the forward strand.
CATTTTTGTATTGCTTACTGCACCTCTTTTCTCACAATCACCTCAATCTTTCCAATATCAAGCAGTAGTTAGAGATATAAATGGAGTTATTATAGCAAATCAGCTAATTGGTTTTAAGCTATCAATTATTTCAAGTTCACCAACAGGAGTTGTTGAATTTTCTGAAAATCACACTGCAACATCAAATACATTTGGTGTTGTAAACCTTGGCGTGGGAACAGGATCAGTAATAACGGGAGTATTTTCAACAATTGACTGGGGAAGTAATATCTTTTTTATTAAAATTGAAGCTGATCCAACAGGTGGAACTTCTTATATTGACATGGGAACAACACAATTATTAAGTGTTCCATATGCACTTTATGCAAAAACTTCTGGAAATGCTGGACAAAACGGAATATCAATTAATTGGTTAGGAACATTTATAAATGCTCCATCAACTCCTAATTTAAACGATGCATACTATAACTCATCAGATGGTATTTCTTATGTGTATAATGGGTCATCTTGGCAAATTATAAGTAAAGACGGAACACCCGGCATCCAAGGAATTACAGGCTTGCCTGGCCTAAATGGTTTATCTATAATTTGGTTAGGAAACTTTGCAACACCTCCTTCTAACCCTTCAATTAATGAAGCATACTATAATTCATCAGATGGAAAATCTTATATATGGGATGGCTTATTGTGGAATGTTATTGCTATAAATGGTTCGCAAGGACCAATTGGGCCACAAGGTCCAGCTGGGACAGGTTTAAATAACCGTGGTTCATGGATAAGTGGTAATACTTATGCTTCTAGCGATTATGTTTTCGACCAATCATCAGGTACACCAGGTGTAAATTCTATGTGGATTTGTCAAGCAGGTACACCATTTGTTTCAACAATTCAACCTTATAATAATTCAGCAAACTGGGTAGAATTCGAAGCTCCAGCTGGTCAAGATGGTTCAAATGGAATTAGCATTTCTTGGTTGGGAACTTTTGCAGTTGCGCCAGGTTCTCCAATTCTTAACAACGCTTACTATAATTCTACCGATAAAAAATCTTACATCTGGAATGGTTCATTGTGGCAAATTCTATCACAAGATGGATTAAGCGGAGCTAATGGGATTAATGGTGTTAATGGGATAAACGGAATAAGCCTTAATTGGCTTGGAACTTTTGCTGTTGCACCTGGATCACCTACTATAAATGAGGCTTATTATAATTCAACTGATAAAAAATCATATATATGGAACGGTTCATTATGGCAAACAATTGCTATTGATGGAATAAATGGAACAAACGGAGCAAATGGTATTAACGGAACAAATGGCACAAATGGCATTAACGGAACAAATGGAACATCTATGGAATGGCTTGGAAGTTTCGCAATAGCTCCTGCCTCTCCTACTTTAGACAATGCATATTACAACACTACTGATAAAAAATCATATTTATGGAATGGCTCTTCGTGGCAAATAATTGCAATTGATGGAATAAATGGAACTAATGGAATAAATGGCACTAACGGCACTAATGGAACAAATGGTATTTCAATTTCCTGGCTTGGAACATTAGCTACTGCCCCATTAACACCAAGTATAAATCAGGCATATTATAATTCTACAGATAAAAAATCTTATATCTGGAATGGCTCATGGCAAACATTAGCTCAAGATGGGCTTCAAGGAATACAAGGAATACAAGGAATTCAGGGTACTCCAGGAACAAATGGATCTTCAATCTTATGGTTAGGTTCTCTAGCCGTAGCTCCTGGATCGCCAGTTTTAAATAATGCTTATTATAACACAACTGATAAAAAATCATATATCTGGAATGGCTCTGCATGGCAAATTATTTCACAGGATGGAGCACAAGGCGTTCAGGGAGTTCAAGGTATTCAAGGATTACAAGGAATTCAAGGAAACGCAGGAGTTAATGGCTCATCCATTTCATGGTTAGGATCTTTAGCAATAGCACCTGCTTCACCTGCAATAAACAATGCATATTATAACACTTCAGATAAAAAATCTTATTTATGGAATGGCTCTTCATGGCAAACTTTATCACAAGATGGAGCTCAAGGGATTCAAGGTGTTCAAGGGATTCAAGGATTACAAGGAATACAAGGGAATGCTGGGATTAACGGATCTTCAATTGCATGGCTAGGCTCACTTGCTGCTGCACCTGGATCACCAGTTTTAAACAATGCCTATTATAATACGACTGATAAAAAATCCTATTTATGGAATGGTTCCGCTTGGCAAATTCTTTCACAAGATGGACTTAATGGGACTAACGGAATTAACGGAACAAATGGCACAAACGGAACTAACGGTTCAAATGGAATAGATGGAAAAACAATATTAAATGGTAATGCAAATCCAACTTCACAAGGAGTTAATGGTGATTTTTATATTAACACAACAACTAGCACATTATTTGGTCCTAAAACATTAGGAGTTTGGGGAACTGGAACATCTTTAATTGGGTCGCAAGGAATTGCTGGAACAAACGGAAATAATGGAACAAATGGAAAAACTGTATTAAATGGAACAACAAATCCAACTACCCAGGGAGTTGATGGTGATTTCTATATTAATACCACAACAAATTATCTTTATGGTCCAAAAAATTCAGGAGTTTGGGGTTCAGGAGTATCTTTAGTTGGAGCACAAGGAATTCAAGGGATTCAAGGCCCCGCAGGAACAGGTTTAACAAATCGCGGAAACTGGTTGAGTGGTACATCTTATTCAAATGGTGATTATGTCTTTGACAGATCTACAACAAATGCTTTAATTAACTCTATGTGGATTTGCCAGACAGCATCATTCTCCTCAACAACTCAACCTTATCAGGATGCAGTTCATTGGGTAGAATTTCAAGCTCCAGCAGGCCCACAAGGTATTGCAGGAACAAATGGCATTGATGGAAAAACAATACTTAATGGCACTGTTGATCCTACAATTCAGGGTGTAAATGGTGACTTTTATATAAATATAACAAATAACAAACTTTTTGGACCAAAAACGGCCGGGGCATGGGGTACTGGAATATCTTTAGTTGGTCCACAAGGAATAGCAGGAACAAATGGAACCAACGGAACAAATGGAATTAATGGGATTAACGGTGCAACAGTATTAAACGGTACTGTAAATCCGACTTCTCAAGGTGTTGACGGAGATTTTTATATTAATACTTCAACTAATTTATTATTTGGACCAAAAACTGCTGGAGTATGGGGATCTGGCACTTCATTAATTGGCCCAGCAGGTACTTATATAGCAGGAACTGGAATTCAAATTTCAGGAGGCATAATCACTAATACCTCACCTGATCAGAGTGTTGTTATTTCAGCAGGAACAGGGATGTCAGTAACCGGAACATATCCAAACTTAACCATAACAAATGCTTCTCCAAATTCAACACATACAGGTGATGTAACAGGAGCAGCAGCATTAACCATAGCAAACAATGCCGTAACAACTGCCAAAATATTAGATGGGAATGTTACAGCCTTAAAATTAAATTCGATGTCTGCTACAAATGGTCAGGTATTAAAATTCAATGGAACAAACTGGGCTCCTGCAACGGATGCAAGCAATACATATACCGGAGGAACAGGAATAAATGTTGCAGGAACAACAATTACAAACTCTGCACCAGACCAAACTATTACCTTAACTCAAGGGGGTGCTACAACTGTTACTGGCACCTACCCTAACTTTACAATTTCAAGTACAGATAACAATACTACATACACAGCTGGAACAGGGATTAATGTAACTGGAACAACTATCACCAATACTGCACCTGACCAAACAGTAACATTAGGTGCAGGAACAGGAATGTCAGTTACTGGAGCTTATCCAGCTTTCACATTAACTAATGCTAATCCAAATGCAACCCACACTGGAGATGTTACTGGTTCCGGATTATTAACAATAGTCAACAATGCTGTAACAACGACTAAAATACTTGACGGAAACGTAACAGCATTAAAACTAAATTCAATGTCTGCAACCAGTGGTCAGGTTTTAAAATTTAACGGCACAAACTGGGCTCCTGCAGTTGATGCTAACAATACTTACACAGGTGGAACTGGAATAACCGTTGCAGGAACGACTATAACAAATTCTGCACCTGACCAGACTGTTTCACTTACTCAAGGAGGCGCGACAAATATTACTGGCACGTACCCTAACTTCACTATTAGTAGCGCTAACACAACATACACAGCCGGCACTGGAATGACTTTAACTAGTACAACATTTAATGCACAAACTACTTCTGCATTATGGAATGCCAATCAAATTCAAAGTAGAAATATTTTAAATACCGCTCCAACTACTGGTCAAGTTTTAGGTTGGAATGGGACTAACTGGGCTCCAGCTAATGATGTTAACAGTGGCACCCCCGGAGGATTAACTAAAACAGTTCAATTTAATAATGCGGGTGCCTTTGCAGGAGATACTGCATTGGCTTGGGATAATACAAATAAAAGACTTGGTGTTGGTTTAACAAATCCTACAGGTAGAGTTGTTATTAAAGGAAGTGCAACTGCATTACCTACCGAACCTCTTTTTGAAGTAAAAAACAAACTTGGGCAAACAGTATTTGTTGTTTATCAAGATAGCGTTAATGTTTTTGTAAACGATGATGCTATCCAATCTAACAGAGGTGGCTTTGCAGTTAGCGGAAGAAACAACTCCAAAGCATTTACCAATAAATATTTATCAGTAACACCAGACAACTCAAAAATATGGACAAAAGATACAATAAAAGGATTTGGAGTTGAAAACATAAATGGAGTTAACAAACAATCATATATGAACATAACTCCTAGAAATCTATTTATTGGACATCTTAGTGGATTTAAATACCTTGGAGGAGATTTTAATGCATTTACAGGATATCAGACAGGTTACAATAGCACAATTGGTAACCATAATTCTTTTTATGGTTATCAGGCTGGTTTTGGAGGCACAACTCTAACTGGATATAATAATAATGCTTTTGGTTTTCAAGCTGGCTATTCTCTTACTACAGGTTACAGAAACTCATTTATTGGAAGCCAGTCTGGGTATTCTACATCAACAGGTGATGACAATACTTTTATGGGAACAACTGCAGGATACACAAATACAATTGGTAATGGTAATATTGCAATTGGGTTCGAAAGTGGATATTACCTTAATAGTAATTGGAATACAATGATGGGATATCAGAGCGGCAAGAACACAACTGCAGGTGCTAGCAATATTTTCATAGGTTATCAGTGCGGTATAGAAAATACCACCGGTAGCAACAATGCTTTTATGGGATATCAAAGTGGAATGTCAAATGTTACAGGTACATATAATTTATTTGTGGGATATAAAACTGGTATATTAAACGTCACTGGCTATGAAAATCTATTTCTTGGCTATAGTTCAGGTATCGAGAATGTTTCAGGTTTTGGAAATGTTTATTTAGGTACATTTTCCGGGCAGACCTCTAAAGGAAATGAAAACGTAATGATAGGTCGTGCTTCTGGATGTTATTCTACTACTGGTAATAATAATGTATTCTTAGGTTCATATGCCGGTTATGGTAATAATACAAATAGCGGAAATGTATTTATAGGATATCAGGTAGGATATAATAATGTTGGGTCAAATAAACTCATGGTTGATAACGATTTAAATGCTGCAAATACAACTTCTTTGCTATTTGGAGATTTTAACACTGATCATTTAACTCTTAATGCACATGTTAATGTTAGAGATATGTTTGGAATGGCAAGAGAATCACAAACTGCTATATCATCAAATACATTAACACCAACAAAATCTTATGTACTTGTTGGATCAGGCACCGGAAGTAATGTAACTATAGGCCCTTCAGGTACAGCTATTGCTGATGGAACTCTTGGAGATATTCTAATTCTTGAAGGATCATCAGATGTATTAACAGTAACTATACTTGATAATGCAAATACTAAAATGAATGGAATAGTAGTACTTGGCCTTAATGATACAATCATGTTTATGTATAATGGCACTGATTGGGTTGAAATATCACGTACTAACAACTAATTTGATTTTAAAATATAATTGTATTAATAAATTGCATAAAATAATATTATACAATTTAATAATTTTAAATCATACTACAGCTCTAAAAGAATCTCAAAATAAATTATAATAATATAATATGCATTATAATATTTCAAAGTAGTATTATGCAAATGCACAAATACATAGATAGGCTTTATAGTTTTAATGAATATATTAAATCAATAATCTTTTTCTATTTATGTTAATATGATGTTGATATAAATGTATTAATATTATCATTAAAATATGTTTAATAACATTATTTTTGAAAGAAATACTCTGTCCATCAATTTAATTAATAAATTATGAAAAAATACTTTTTGTTATTTATGTGCATATATACTTTTCAGTTTCTATTTGCACAATCTCCTCAGTCATTTCAATACCAAGCTGTAGTTCGCGATGCTGCTGGAATAGCTTTGGTAAGTCAACCTGTGAATTTTCAAATATCAATAATTTCAGGTTCAATTACTGGAACAGTTGAATATACTGAAACTCACTCAGCAACTACTAATACATTTGGAATTGTAACATTATTAATTGGAAATGGAACTCCCGTAACTGGAACTTTTTCTGGTATAGTTTGGGGAATTTCATCTCATTTCATAAAAATTGAAGCTGATTTAGGCAGTGGTTATATTGATATGGGAACTACTCAATTACTATCTGTTCCATATGCTTTGTATTCTGAAAATGCAGGAAATATTCCAACATATACAGGTGGAACTGGAATTAACGTTACAGGTACAATAATTACTAACTCAGCACCAGATCAAACAGTAAATTTAACTCAAAGTGGAGCAACAACCATTTCGGGAACTTATCCGAATTTTACAATTTCAAGCACCGATAATAATACTACCTATTCTGCTGGAACTGGAATAAATATCACAGGAACTACAATAAATAATACAGCCCCAAACCAATCTGTAACAATAGCACAAGGAGGTGCTACAACAGTTAGTGGAACATATCCCAATTTCACAATCAGTAGTACCGATTTAAATTCTGGAACACCTGGCGGATTAAATAAAACTGTGCAGTTTAATAATTCCGGTTCATTTGCCGGTGATACTGCATTTGCATGGGATAATGCCAATAAAAGATTAGGTGTTGGTATGACTAATCCAAATGGAAGAATGGTAATTCGTGGAAGTGCAACTGCGCTTCCTACAGAACCATTGTTTGAAGTAAAAAATAAATTTGGTCAAACTGTATTTGTTGTATATGAAGATAGCGTTAACGTTTTTGTTAACGATGATGCAATTCAAAGTAATAGAGGTGGATTTGCAGTAAGTGGAAGAAATAGTTCAAAAACATTTACTCATAATTATTTGCACGTTACTCCAGATAGTACACGAATTTTTACTGGTGATCCAATTTCTGGATTTGGAGTTGGAAATCTTAGCACTGGTGCTGCAACAAGTTATATGCAATTAAATCCAGATAATTATTTTATTGGTCATCAAGCAGGTGATTCTATTTCAACAGGTTTATATAATTCGTTTTTTGGTTATAAATGTGGAATAAGTAATAAATCTGGAAGTTTTAATGTGTTTTCTGGATTTAAATCTGGGTATTTAAATAAATCAGGTAATTATAATACATTTTTAGGACACGAAGCTGGTTATACAAATTCAGGTAGTGATAATACTTTTATAGGATATGAATCTGGTAAGAGTCACACAACTGGTGGTGGAAATGTTTATATCGGTAGTAAAGCAGGTCAATTTGATTTAAATGGGGCGCAAAATATTTTTGTTGGAGAAAATGCAGGAATAAACAATCAGATTGGTTCACAAAATGTTTTTCTTGGATATTCAGCAGGATATAGCAATAATGGTAATAATAATGTATTTTTAGGATATAATTCAGGATATTATAATACTTCAGGTTCTAGTAACGTAGCTAATGGATACCAGGCATTATATAATAACATAAGTGGATATCAAAATGTAGCTATTGGCTACGAGGCACTATTTACAAACACTTCCGGATATTGGAATGTAGCTATTGGTTATCATTCACTATTTAGTAATACAAATGGAACTTATAATTCTGCTTGTGGATGGGAATGTCTACGTGATAATACAACAGGAAGTAATAATTCAGCCTTGGGAAGATATGCTCTCGCTGGAAATACCACTGGAAATGGAAATTCGGCAATTGGACAAAATGCTTTAAGCAATAATATTGGAGGTTGGGATAATTCTGCAATTGGATATAGTGCACTTTCAATAAATCAAAATGGAAATTTTAATTCTGCTCATGGCTGTTTGGCACTAGGTAAAAATTTATCTGGTAATAATAATTCAAGTATTGGATCTTATGCCATTTATAATAACACAACTGGTAGTAATAACTCAGCACTTGGATATTATGCTTTTTATGCTGGAACTACATATTCAAATTCAACAGCTTTAGGTGCTAATTCTGTTATCAGTCTTAGTAATAAAGTTCGTATAGGGGATGCAACGGTAACGGTTATTGAAGGCCAGGTAGCATATACTTTTCCTTCTGATGGTAGATTTAAGAACAATGTTACAGAAGAAGTAAAAGGGCTCGATTTTATAACAAAACTCAGACCTATAATTTATAATTTCGACACAAAAAAGTTTGATGCTTTCTTAATGAAAGATATGAGTGATAGTTTAAGAAATTCAATAATGGATAAAAAAGATTATACTGAATCAACTAATATAAGACAAACCGGCTTTATTGCACAGGAAGTTGAACAAGCTGCAAAAGAATCAGGTTATAATTTTAACGGAGTTCATAAACCCTCAAATGATGGCGACAACTACAGTGTTGCATATTCATTGTTTACAGTCCCATTAGTTAAAGCTGTTCAGGAACAACAAAAACAAATTGAAGAATTAAAAATACAGATTGAAAAACTTAATGAAACAATTGCTAAAATTCAAAAATAAATAACCTAACTATCAATAATGCATATTTAGCTTTCACTTTAATTGGACATTATTCTTTTATAACTTTTAAAATATTTAATAAAATATTGTATTTTTGGTTGTTTAACAATTATCTCACTCAATATGAAAAAATATCTCATTTATTCCATTTTTGTATTGTTTTCAGCAAAGTTATTTGCTCAAACACCTCAGTCTTTTCAATACCAATCTGTTGTTCGTGACTTAAGCGGTAATGTATTACCAAACCAATCCATTGGATTTCAAATAAGTATTATTTCTGGTTCTGCAACTGGAACTACAGTATACATTGAAAGGCATACAACTTCTACCAATCAGTTTGGAATTGCAAATCTGTCAGTTGGTTTAGGAACTCCTACTTATGGCATATTTAATACAATAAACTGGGGAATCACTTCTCATTTTATTAAAGTAGAAGCCGATCCTACTGGTAGCACTAGCTATTTAGACATG
>CAIQJL010000342.1 GCA_903872185.1 uncultured Bacteroidota bacterium
ATTCAATGTTTTAAAATTTAATACTTTTGCGAGGCAATTAAATTGCGATAGTTTTATGATTACAAAAATAATTAAGGACAATAAAGGTTCAATTGGTACAATTTTATTTTTTACTTTAGTTGAAAATATTGCATGGATAATTGAACCAACATTTTTTGGACTTCTTTTAGATGCTTTAATCGATGATTTTTATAAAGAAGAAAATGTAAATTATATATACCCACTTACAATTTGGATTATATTTTATCTAATAAATGTAGGTGGTGGAACAATGAGCAGATTGTTAAGTGGAAAAACTTATGCCAGAATATATGCAGACGTGGCTACAGAAGTCATTTTAAAATCGAAATCAAAAAATCATACTATTTCTAAAATGCTGGCTAGAGCAGAACTTGCTAAAGAATATATAGTTTTTCTTAAAGAGCGTATTCCTGAAATTTTATGGCAACTATCTGCAACCATAGGTGGCATTACAGCACTATTCTTTTACGACTGGCGAATTGCAGCTGTTTGTCTTCTTGTAATATTACCAATGGTTTTAATAAATAATCTTTACAGAAAACATGTAACAAAACTTCAAAAGAATATTCACGATACACGTGAAGAAATGTATCAGGTATTGGAAGATAAAGACACATCGCGCATTCATGAGTATTACCATAGTATGGTTTTACCACAGGCAAAAATTGCAAAATGGAGTTCATTTGATTATGGAATAGTAAAAGTGTTATTAATGATTGTGTTTATTGTTGTACTTTTTATTTGTGTAGATGTTGATAAATTTACTACCGGTAATATTTATTCTATAGTATCATATTTATGGACTTTTATTGCTTCAACCGAATATCTACCAGGCTTAATGGAAAGTATAACTTCAGTTAGAGATTTAAACACAAGAATGAAAGAAGAAGTTGGAGAAGTTATACCTGTTTAAATTTACTAAGGCTTTGGTTAAATGGTTCAGAAATAAAAAACAATTAAAATAAAAAGTATTATTGTCTTTCTATCAAATTCATTATAATTAATGAAACTATGGTTTTATCACTTGTAATTTATAGGATCGTGAAAAATTCTTTCCTTTTATATTCATCAAATATAAACCACTTTCAATTTCAGAATCAATAATATTCAAACCTATTTTATGTTCACCAGTGTTTAAGGTACCATCAAAAAGATTTTTTATAAATTTCCCTGTAATATCATAAATACAAATATTTATATTTTCGGGTTGAAAAAGAGAAATTGAAATAAGATCTGATGCTGAAATTGGATTAGGTACAATTAATTCCTCAATGAAACTTCCTTTATTTTGCAATATGTTAGTATTAATTGGAGTAACCCTCATATTATCTGCTAAAAATATAACACCATAATCTTGACAAGTTGGTGGGTGACTGTCATAATGAACCACAACACTATCGAAACCCAAAGTGAAATTACATTTCAAGGAATCTACAGGCCATGTTCCAGGATTTGTTGCAGTTTTTGTATTTGTTCCTACAAGGATGCCATTTCTAAAAGCAGTTACCCTCATTGTTGCTGCATCATCGCAGCCTAATTCCTGACAAGAATACCAAATCGAAAAATCTGTTAGCATTTGATCGAAATTTATAAGAAGATCTGCTAAATAAATACTATTAGGGTATATAAAGCGTCCAGTAAAACCTAGAGGAACAACTGGAGAACTATTGTCTTGTATTGAAAAACCTTGACCAGTTGCCGAAAAATGTGCAGTAATACCACTCACTGTCTGATCTAATGGAAGAGATGTATGTAATGGGGCATTATCAAAATCAAAAAGTATATTCTGGGCTGAGGAATCATGAATTGTAACAAATAAAAAAAATAAAACTATTAAAACTAATTTACATTCTTTAAATGCAAATGCTCTTACCTTTTTTAAATAAAATTTACTCATAGATTTAAATTATTATTTGATAACAAAAATTCAAAATATTAACAACAATTTTCAATTAATTTGGTTCGTTTTTATCTATTTCTCCAGCATCACGTGTAGTAGAATCAAGAATAGCAACTGGCAGTTGCTGATTTACCAGTTCAACCATTTTAATCCTTTTAGCTCTTATTTCAGATATTGCTGTTTCATAAGCATCATCATAACTTTTACCTTTTGACATTAAATCGCGTTGCATTAATTCAAGTGAAATTGAGTATTCTGTTTCTTCAGCGGATATTTGCCCATCAATCCATATTTCATTTTTGGGTATAAAGTGATATGTTATATCGTTACCACTAAAACCAAAATCGGGAAATATATTTTTTCTCACTAAATATCCATCAACTACCCATACCTTAATTCCACTTCTATCACCTAAAGGAACCCTATAAATATTCTGTAATTTAACACTATCCTGAATATCTTTAATTTCTTTTGAATTAGAATAATCGGTAACAAGCATTTTTGGAAGTGAATCTTCATGAGCACGACATATTCTATCAAATTTTCGACGCATAATAACTTCAATTGCAAGCGAAGAATCATGAGCTACAGCATAAGTCCAACCAAATTTTGCCATTAAATGTCGTTCATTTAATTCATGAGCTAAAGTCATTTCAAACTCTTCACACGAAACTGCATTATCAATCCATATTTCACCTTTTGGATTAAATAAATAACGCTGTTCATTTCCACCATAAAGATATTCCTGATATAATGTTGTTCTTACTTTATCACCATCAATAAACCAAACTTTATAACTATCTTTTTCTCCCCAATAGTTTCTGTAAATTCCATCAACGGAATTTGTGCTATTATTTTTACACGATGTTATTATAGCAAATAGAATAATTAAAACTGATACAGCTTTTTTCATAACATTATTTATTTATTTTTTAATTGATTAATTAGATGCAATTATTTTATCCTTATTTAATTATGCCTTATACAAATATCTCATTTTCAAAAATCATACAAAATATAAAGTATTTTCTTAAACATTATGCGTTCGCTTTTCTTTCATTAATTGCAACTCTCTTTATTATTTAGTTGTCTTATCGCTAATTATTGAGGATATGCTGTCAACAGGTTCCCATAGTTCAATTTTGTTGCCTTCTGTATCCATAATATGAATAAATTTTCCATAATCGTAAGTCGCAATGCTGTCAAGTATGGTTACTCCATTTGCTTTGAGTTTGTTTACAAGTCCTTCAATATTCTGAACTTGGTAATTAATCATAAAATCTTTTTTAGATGGAGAAAAATATTCATCTCCATTTTTAAATGGACTCCATTGAAGAGAGTTTATCTCGTCTGGTCTTTTAATGTTTCTGGATTCAAAACTCGACGAACCCCATTCATTTATTTTAATACCTAAATTTTTGGTATACCATTCTTTTGTTTTTTGGGGATTGTCAGAATAAAAGAAAATGCCACCAATTCCAGTAACCATAGGAGTTGTATCCTTAGCTGAAACTATGTTAGTAGTGTCATTTTTTTGTTCAACCATTTTAATTGTTTTATTATTTGTAGAGTTGCATCTTGTAAGTATTGTTACAATGGAAATTGATAAAATCAATCTATTCATTTTGTTTTCATTATTTTATTGTCAAATTTACTGCAAATATTTTAAAACTAATAAAAAAATGGCAATTTATAAAGATAAAGCTGTCTGGGAGAATTTAATCTGCATTTTTGCTAGACTTTAGTTATCAGAATGCAATATTATAGTTCTTTTTTATGATTTTTATTTGTTTTGGATTTATTAAATAGAAACAAAATAACAATATATATAATCCATAAAATTGAGAAACAAATCAAACCTATAAGATTTGCATGAACATCCTCTTTGTCATAAAGTCCATGAATTCTTTTATGAAATAATATATTTGAATACTCTTGTGCATATTCTATAGCAACACTAAATAAGTATAGCAAAATAAAAATTAATATATGCCTAATGATATTTTTATTAGCAAATAACACAGTAAAAAAAGCAGCTGCAATAAAGTAAAATATAGAATGTAATTCTTTGTCGATATGCCTAAAACAAAATGGCAGCTTTATTAAAAACCCAACAAGAGAAAAAGCCAAACAGATTATTATTATTATGACTTTAGTCCAGTTATTTAGTTTCATTGTTTTTGTATTTTATACAATGTTTTCTATTTATTAATTTGTTCTCTTAACTTTTCAATTATTTTAGATAACTCTTCAATCATTGTGGTTTTAATTATCCATTTTGATAACTTTATCTTACAATTGTTTCATAAAATTTGGATGTTTAAATTGACGAGCATTTGCTTGCAGTCTGCCGCAGCGGATTATCAAACCTCTGAACCATTTTTATTTTGTTGTCATACTCAAACCCATAATAACTGCAAGGTGTTGTAGGTATTTTTTTGTTACTGTGATTTAGTTAATATTTTCATAAACTCTCCAACAAAATTACTTGTCCTAGGCAAATTATTGTTTATTCCAATAAAAATAAACGAGCCAGAAATAGTAGAAAGTGCCACTGATACAAATAAAGATGCTATTACATTCGAAGTAAACTTATAACGACTTATGTCACCAACAAAAAAATACTGATTCTGACAAATACTTTTATTCAAAATTAGATCATTTTTAAAACTTACAGAATCATTATTATTAATTTTGAATTCTACAAGTTCATTTTTCTTGAGCCATTTAATAGTATCATTATGCTTTAATTTAATTTCTTCTGGTTCTATTGCATTATTTCCGCGAAAGAAATATATTGTATTTTGTTTATATAAGTCTGATAATTCATGATAATAAGCATCTGTGGCATCGTATAATTTAACATTAAACGAATTATAATTATTTTTGACTGGTTCGGAAACATAAATCAATTTACAATTATATTTCTTTGCAAATAGTTCAACAGAAATTGCAATTTTAAAATAATCATTCTTCTTTAAAGTAAATGTACTATCAGCTAGTATTTTTAAATTATCACTTAAATTTTCTTTTAATAGTAGAGCATCGTATTTTTTATCAAGTTTTGATTTTTTATAATAACCATTTATGTGACTGTCATATTTTTGTTCTAAAACCGGAACATTTTTGCTATTAATTATTAATTTTTCAACATATAAACGAGGCAATATTCTAGCTTTTGTATTGTTATTTTCTTCAATTTTATAAAAGATACTATAGCTATTAACATAAGTAATTATACACGGAATAGTATCTATGTCTGTAATTATAGTGTCTTTAATTTGCTGTGAAAACAAATTACTAGGTACTATTAAATTAAAAAACAATACAACTGTAATAATAATTTTAATTTCAAATAATTTCATAATATTTAAAATTAGTTATTTTATATTTTGTTGTCATTGTCTCCGCCACGGCGGATTGCACATGTAAGCCCGCTAAATGCCAACATAGTATTACAAACTGGGCGTTTTTTCGTCATTAAAGTGATGAGGATAAAACTCTATTTGCTTTCTAAATATAAAGTGTCAGGACAAAGGTCAATACCATTTGACCATTGTATACTTCCCAAAAATGGTTTTACTGAATTAAATAAACTTAAGTCCTTTAATTCTTTGAAAAGTCCAATTCCTAAATATGGTTTTACGTCAAAACTTTTAACTTCTCCATTACTAAAAGTAATTAAAAGATTAAAGTCCTGCTCCGGTTTTACATTGGTTACTCTTGGATTCATAATGTATTATTTTAATGGATCTATTTTAAAAATAGTTTCACCTTTAATAGCTAATTCCCAGTCTGCCATTAATTCGTCATTATGTATTTCAACCCATGCTTGAACAAGTTTCATCTTATTAGTCTTCAAAGTCCCTTCCCTATAATTGATATAACAGCTTCTTCGTCTTGATATTTCACATGTATATGAGGCAAATTATGCTATTTATTGTCCAAATAATACATGGAGATAATAATACCGTAAAACATTGAAATTATTGCCATAACCTATTTTTAAAATTATTTTTTAATACAAAGATAATACATTTGTGTGAAAATCGTAATATTATAAGAACCAAATGTTTCACTTAACTATTAAGTCTAAAAGACTTTGGTTTTAATTACAAGTCAAAATTTTTGATGTCCTTAGTTTTTTTGTAATGTAAGCCTTGCAGGTATCGGTTGCATGTTGGATTTGGCAGGCTCACGAAGCCTCGGGATTCTTGCAGGCTGTGTCAAACCGTTAAGAATTTTATTTAATGTTAAATGTGTCAAGTTGCACATTACTGCTAGTTGTTATTGTAGGTGGTGTTAGCGGTTCGGCTTTTATTTTATCCTATTTTTCAGATATAGCAATATACTTTTTTAATTCAGTTTGTTTTTCTGCTTGTTTTATTAAAAAGTCTGCTACGTCTGCTCTATTGATTCCGCCTATA
>CAIQJL010000343.1 GCA_903872185.1 uncultured Bacteroidota bacterium
AACAGAAAGGACAAAAACATGTTGAAATGTAGGAATTTTTGAAACAGATCGCTTAAAACAATTAAAATTGTTAACAACGTGGAGTTTTAAGTTTTACATTCTTCCGAACACTCCTAATTTTAAATCCGCATTAGCAAACAATAAAAATAGTTTTATGGAATTTATTACTATTTGCATCTTTCACACGAAAATTTCTTCAAATAAATAAAATTCAGTAAATTTCAAACAATTAAAATATCCTCTATGAAAACCAAAAGCTTTATTTTCGTTACATTATTTTTAGTGATTTTTGCTACAGCTTCGGGACTAATTCTTTCTACTTTACAATCTCAAAAAGCATTTATTGTATTCAAAAAAGGTGACTCTTATGCAGAAGCATGGAAAAAAGTAACCAATTTTGAAAATAGTGGATTACCAAAATCTGCTTCAGAACTTGTAGATCAAATTTACAAAACGGCAAAAGGAGAAAACAACCATGCTCAGATTGTAAAATCTATAATGTTTAAAATAAAATACGTTATTCAAACCGAAGACCAAGGAAACGTAAAAATTATTACACAAATTAAAAACGAGTGCGATAGTGCTAAATATCCAGTAAAACCTGTACTACAATCATTATTAGCTGATTTTTTCTGGCAATATTATTCTCAAAATAGATATACTATTTTACAACGTACAAATACTTCAGCTTTCAGACCAGATGATATTGCTACCTGGGATGCAAAAAGATTATTAGAAGAAAGTGTTACATATTATTTAGCTTCTCTTAAAAACATTGATAGTCTTCAAAGAACAAGGGTTGATTTATTTTCCGATATTTTAGACACTAATGTAACAGCCAGAAATTATCGCCCAACATTGTACGATTTATTAGCACACCGTGCAGTAGATTTTTTCATGAACTCCGAAGCAGATATTACAAGACCATCTTATGAATTTAATTTAACAGATGAACACCTTTTTACTAATGCTAAAGATTTTTCGACATATAAAATACAATGTACCGATTCATTTTCATTAAAATTTCAAGCACTTAAAATTTTTCAGGAGTTAATTGCTTTTCATGCTCTTGATGACTCCGCCTCTGCACTAGTTGATGCCGATTTAAAAAGACTAAAGTTTGTTTACAATAACTCTATTTCAAATATAAAAGATTCACTTTATACAAATTCACTTGAATTACTAAATGATAAATACTCGCCAGACCCTGTATGCGCTGATATTCTAGCTCAACTTGGTGAACAATATTTTCATTTAGGTGAAACTTTTCAGCCAAACATTAATGAGAAATATAAAGACTATAACAAAAAAGCATTAGAAACAGCTGAATTAGGAATATTAAGATATAAAAATACGGAAGGCGCAACAAATTGCCTTGCACTAAAAAATAATATTATTTCTAAAACTTTTGATTTTGTTTTAGAAAAAAACCAATTACCAAATAAAGCAATGCTTGCCCGATTATCATTTAAAAATATTGATAGTTTATATTTTAAAATAATTAAAATAGATTGGCAAAATGACAGAAAAAAGACAAGAAATATTTATGACAGCTTATTAATATCATACTATTTAAAAATGCCTGCTGCAAAAATATTTTCAATTGCAGTTCCCAATAAAAAAGATTATCAGGATTACTCAACAGAAATTGCAATACCTGCAATGCCTGTAGGCCAATATATAATTATTGCAAGTAACAGAAGCGATTTTAAGTGGTTTAAAAATGGTTTTGGGTATGCTTTTGTAACAACCACAAACTTATCATATTTAAGCAGAAGATATAATGGCGAGGCAATGGGATTTACTGTACTTAACAGAGAAACAGGAATTCCAGAACAAGGTGTAAAAGCTACTTTATGGAAAGAAGAATACAGTTATATAACACAATCATATGAATACATCAAATCGTTAGAATATTTAACTGATGAAAATGGCAAGTTCACAGTTCCTCCTCCACAAGACTACAGATACTTTTTTATCGACTTGCAAAAAGGAAATGATAAATTATCAAGTGATGAATCATTTTATCAATACAGATATTATGGCTATGATACAAAAATGGAGAAAAGAGTATTTTTCTTTACAGACCGCTCAATATACAGGCCCGGACAGACATTATATTTTAAAGGAATAATTATAAACACTGATGGAACAACAAATAAAATTATCCCTAATTTCTCAACAACTGTAACATTATACGATGTAAATTATCAAAAAGTATCTGATTTAAAACTTACATCTAATGAATATGGCAGTATTCAAGGTACTTTTGTACTTCCTTCGGGAGTATTAAATGGCCAGATGAGCATTTCTGCAGGTGGCTATGGCACACAATATTTTTCGGTTGAGGAATACAAAAGACCAAAATTTGAAGTTGTATTTGATACTTTAAAAGAATCATTTAAATTAGAACAGAAAGTAAAAGTATCTGGACAAGCAAAAGCTTATGCCGGATCAATGATTGATGGAGCAAAAGTAAGCTATCGCGTAACACGTAACACATATTTTCCATATCGTTGGTGGTATTGGTGGAGTTATCCAACTGCTGGCAACCAAACTGTCATAACAAATGGTATTACTACAACTGATGCCGAAGGAAAATACAATATTGAATTTGAAGCAAAACCAGATTTATCAATAGATGCAAAATACTCACCAGCATTTACGTATTCTATTTCAGCTGATGTAACGGATATTAATGGAGAAACTAGAAGTTCGTCAACTCAGGTTAACATTGGATACAAATCATTGGTTTTAGGTTCAAACTGGAATGGAACAATTAATCTTTCAGAAACCAAAGACATCGAAATTAGTTCGCAAAATTTAAATGGTAACGATGTTCCTTCAAAAGGACAAATTAATATTTACAAGTTAAAATCTTCGAATAAAGTATTCTTAAAACGAAGCTGGAATTTACCAGATATATATTCTATCTCAGAAGTAGAATTTAAAAAACAATTTCCATTTTTTGCATACAAGAACGAAGATAATTCTTCAACTTTTGAAAAAGAGAAAAAAGTTTACACTAATGAATTTGACACAAAAAATTCCAAAAAATATAAAATCAGCGATATTAAAAACTGGGAACAAGGAAGCTACTATATTGAAATTTCATCAACAGATAAATTTGGAGAACCAGTTAAATACGAAAATTATATAGAAGTATATAATCCTGTTTCGGTTAAAACATTCACATATTCATCAAACTTTGTAACTACAATAAAAAACAGTTGTGAACCTGGTGAAAAAGCAAAATATTTAATCGGATCTTCAGAAACAGGTTCTAAAATATATTACGAAATTGAACATAAAGGAAAAATTATTAAAAGCGAATGGATAACACTTAATAACGAACAAAAGATTATTGAAATTCCAATTACAGAAATTCATCGTGGAAACCTATCGGTTCACTTGACAATGGTTAAACACAACAGAGCCTATCCATTTAATGATTTAATAACTGTACCATATTCTAACAAAGAACTTGATATTAGTTTTTCATCTTTCCGTAACAAATTATACCCTGGCGAACAGGAAGAATGGAAATTATTAATAAAAGGAAAAAAAGGCGACAAAGTAGCTGCCGAAATGGTTGCAACACTTTATGATGCCTCGCTTGACGCATTTAAACCTCACGACTGGTCTTTATCATTATATCCTGGATTCTATACTAACCTTTATTGGAATCAGGGACAATCATTCTCGAATTCAGCATCAGCATATTTACAAAAAGACTGGAACGAACCATCATTCTTCACTTATAAAATTTATGATAAAGTTGATTTATTCGGTTTGCAAAATTACATGTATTCAAGTTATGGATATTATGGATGGGGTGATGGAGATTATAATTTTAGAGGTTCAAGGGCAGAAACAGGTGTTTATGATGCTTTGGAAGAAAAAAGCAAAGACTCTCCTGCAAAAGCCGATGAGCAAAATATATTATGTGCAGGCAAAATAACAACAGTTTCAAATGCTGTTCCTTGCGATGGAAAATCAGTTGATAAGGAATCATTGGGTAAAAACGCAGGTCTTTTAGATCAAACTTTATCCCCACCTCCTCCACCACCTGCACAAGGCCAAAGTTTGAACTCAGTTCAGGCTAGAAAGAATTTTAATGAAACAGCATTCTTTCTTCCAACATTACAAACAAATGAAAAAGGAGAAATTATAGTTTCATTTAAAGTACCGGAATCTCTTACTAAATGGAAAATGCTTGGACTAGCCCACACCAAAGATTTAAGAATTGGAAGTATAACAAATGAACTAGTAACACAAAAAGAATTAATGGTAATGCCTAATTTACCAAGATTTATACGCGAAAACGATAAAATAACAGTTACTTCTAAAATCTCAAACCTTGGTGAAAACGAGACAACCGGTCAAGCTCAATTATTCCTTTTTGATGCAATAACAGACAAACCAATTGATAATCTTTTCGCAAATAAAGCAACAATTAAAAGTTTTACAATAAAAAAAGGACAATCTGTAAATGTCTCCTGGGATTTAGATGTTCCTGAAGGAGTAGATGCTATTTCATGTAAAATTGTTGCAATTGCCGGTAAATTCTCAGATGGTGAACAAAGTGTAATTCCTATTTTATCAAACAGAATGTTAGTAACAGAGTCATTGCCATTACCAATTAGAGGAAAAACAAGTAAAAATTATCAGCTTTTAAAACTTGTAAATTCTGGAACATCTACAACTTTAAAAAATCACAAACTAACTCTTGAATTTACTGCAAATCCTGCATGGTATGCTGTTCAAGCATTACCATATATTATGGAGTATCCATACGAATGCGCAGAGCAAACTTTTTCACGTTATTATGGAAATAAACTTGCTTCACATATTGCAAATTCATCTCCTAAAATTAAAGCAGTATTTGATTCATGGAAAAACACACCTGACTCAAAAGCATTACTTTCTAATCTTGAAAAAAATCAGGAATTAAAAGAAGTTCTACTTCAAGAAACGCCATGGGTTTTAGATGCGAAAGATGAAACTACAAGAAAAAAACGTGTAGGACTTTTATTCGATTTAAACTTAATGTCAAATAATGTACAATCGGCATTTAATAAATTAGAAAAACTACAATGTTCAAATGGTGGCTGGATGTGGTTTAGCGGAATGCCAGATGATCGATATATCACACAACATATTGTTACTGGTTTCGGACATTTGAATCATTTAGGAGTAATAAATTTAAATACAGACTATAAAGCGTGGAATATGGCACAAAGAGGTGTTCGGTATTTAGATAATGAAATTAGAAAAGACTACGAATATTTGAAAAAATATTACAAACCAATTGAAATGGAAAAGAACCATATTTCAGATATTCAGATTCAATATTTATATGCAAGAAGTTTTTTTAATGAAAAAATTGAAATTTCTTCAAGTTGCAAAGAAGCTTATGATTATTTCCGCGGACAATCACAAAAATACTGGCTAGATCAAAACAAATACATGCAAGGCATGATTGCGATTGCTTTATATCGCACAGAAGACAAATTAATTCCGAACAAAATACTTGCATCATTAAAAGAAAACTCACAAAACTCTGATGAACTTGGAATGTTTTGGAAAGATAATTCTGGTGGTTATTACTGGTGGCAAGCTCCAGTTGAAACACAAGCTTTATTAATAGAAGCTTTTGATGAAATATCAGGTGACCAAAAAGTTGTTGACGACATGAAAGTTTGGTTATTAAAACAAAAACAAACTCAAGACTGGAAAACAACAAAAGCTACAACAGAAGCAATTTATGCTTTGTTATTAAAAGGAACAGATTGGCTTGCAACTGAACCAAACATCGAAATTACTGTTGGTAAAATTAAAATTGATCCTAAAAATATGCCTGATCAGAAAGCAGAAGCTGGTACAGGATATATTAAAACATCATGGAGTGGTTCAGATATTAAACCAGAAATGGGAAATGTAACTGTTGTTAAAAAAGATGAAGGCGTAAGCTGGGGTGCTTTATACTGGCAGTATTTTGAGCAATTAGATAAAATTACAACTCACGAAACTCCTCTTAAACTAAGCAAAAAACTTTTTATTGAAAAATATAATGCTGCTGGTAAAAACATGGAAATAATAAATCCAGGTTCTACAATTAAAATTGGTGATAAAGTAATTGTAAGAATTGAATTACGTGTTGACCGTGACATGGAATACGTTCATATGAAAGATATGCGCGCTGCAGGATTTGAACCAATCAATGTTATTTCAACATACAAATGGCAGGATGGTTTAGGATATTATGAAAGTACAAAGGACGCTTCAACAAACTTCTTCTTTGGAAATTTACCAAAAGGAACATATGTATTTGAATATGCAGTTCGTGCTTCTTTAGCTGGTGATTTTTCAAATGGAATAAGCACAATTCAATGTATGTATGCACCTGAGTTTACATCACATTCAGAAGGAATAAGGGTAAATATTAAATAATAGTAATTATCCCAGTCTGTCATTCTGAGCATCCGCCGCGGCGGA
>CAIQJL010000344.1 GCA_903872185.1 uncultured Bacteroidota bacterium
ACATCATCGACCTCCCAGATGGCAGGAAAACCCAACAGTTGTTGGTAATGCTCGGTTAGTTTTTGCATCTTTACGGTCAGGAGTGAAATACTGCAGTCTACGATTTTATCCCCTCATTCCACTAAATTGTGCGAAGAGCCAAACAAAATAACTTGAAGAAAATGAGTGTATCTAATTGGTTTGAAACCTTCAATCAAAATTTAAGAATGTCAAAAGATACAATTGACAACATTTCTTATCGCTATAAAAGAATTACGAAGCAGTTGAATAAAGATTTTTATGCTTCTGAATCTGATATTTACCATAGTTTATATGTTGGTTCATATGGTCGAGGGACAGATATTGTGGTAAGTGATATTGATATGATTTTTCAATTGCCATATTCTGAATATGTTAAATATAATGCATATTCAGGCAACGGTCAATCTTCATTACTACAAGCTGTAAAGAACTCGATTGAGAAAACCTACAAATCAAGAATGAAAGCTGACGGCCAAGTTATTGTTATAAGTTTTACTGACGGAATTGTTTTTGAATTAGTTCCTGCATTTATTAACAAGGATGATTCCTATACATTCCCAGACACAAATAATGGTGGCAGTTGGAAGATAACAAATCCTAAGCCTGAAATATCAGAAATTACTTCAAAAAATATACTTTGGAATAAAAACTTAAAGCGACTAAGCAGAATGACTCGTTCTTGGAAATACAAATGGGATGTTCCAATCGGAGGTTTATTAATAGATACTTTGGCTTACAACTTTATGGCAAACCGTAATTACAAAGACAAATCTTATCTGTACTACGATTTCATCAGTCGTGATTTTTTTAAATACTTATCAGAACAAAACTCAGAACAAAGTCATTGGCTAAGTCCCGGTGCGAGACAATATGTTTATAGAAAAGGAAATTTTGAATATAAAGCCAAACAATGTTATGGTTTAGCACTTGAAGCAATAGAAAAGGAAAAAGATTTCCCTTATACCGCAAAATCTAAATGGAGAGAAATATATGGAACAAAATTCCCAAGTTGAAAAAACAGCACAAATGGAAATACTTGAATCTCAAATTAGAGAATGTTTTGGTCGAGTAGTTTATTCACATAAGACTCAAGAAAAATGTGCAGACATTGTATTGTCCTTGCATAAACGATTAAAGCTATTCTTAATCATAATATCTGCGGTTGTAACAACAAGCCTTTTGATTAAACTATTTGGAGATCAAGACTGGGCATTAATGATAGGTGTGATTTTATCAACAATTCTATTTGGACTTAACACATATATGAAAGACTATGACTTGGGAGAAATTTCACAAAAACATACTAATGCAGCCAATGAGCTTTGGGATATTAGAGAATGTTATCTTTCTCTATTAACAGACATTAGAGCAAGCCAACTATCAATTAATCAAATAATTAATCAAAGAGACGAGTTGCAAAAGCGTCTCTATAATATTTATAGCGGTTCGCCACGTTCAAATTATAAAGCATATAAAGAAGCGAGCAAAGCATTAAAGGTAAATGAAGAGTTGACATTTTCAGATAAAGAAATTGACGCTTTTCTTCCAAAAGAATTAAGAAGAACGGAATGAAAAAAATAACGAACCGCCAACAAACGCTATAGCAAATGCGGGTTTGCGTGTTCGTTGAAACATTTGAAATCTTTATATACATTTGTGCTGGCAGACAGTTGAGCAACAATTTAATCCCGCACTTGCCATAGCGTCAACCGTTAACTGCAAGCGAAAAAAACGTTGATACATAAATTGATAATAAATGAAACCAAGCAAAGAACTAAGGAAAAAATACGAGACAGATTACAACGACAGAACAGATTTTGCATCCAAAGCAAGACTGTTACAAAGCATTTGGAGAGCTGAAAAAGGTTATGACTTTGATAAGTATGGAAATTTCTTAAAATTAAACTTTGCTAAACAGACAGGTGCAAACTTCCTGACAAAAGGAATTTTTGAAATCGTAAAACAAGAAATTCAAAATAAACACATTGACAGTAAAGTAATTAAAGAACCAAGAATTTGGAATAATTTACTTTCGAGTCAGCCGCTAGCGTTCAATGTCTTCGGAGAATTAATACTTGACCTAAGGCTTGCTACTTCAATTTTCAAAGTATTATATCCATGCCGAAATATTAAAAATGTAACAGCAATTGAATTTGAATATTCACCAGGCAGAAAAAGTATAAAATATACTGGAGACAGTTCTGCATTTGATGTTTTTGTGGTTTACGAAAATGAACTGGCAGAGAGTTGTTTTTTCGGAGTAGAAGTAAAATATGCAGAAAACCTATTCGATGAACCTGCAACTCACAAAGAGACTTATGAAGAAATTTCTATTCAATCAGAAATCTTCGAAATGTCAATGCTCGACAAATTGAAAGAGAAACCAATTCAACAAATTTGGAGGGACCACCTTTTGGTTTTGAGTATGTTCATAAAAAATAACGATTTTAAAACTGGTGATTTTATTTACCTCTATCCGTCCGAAAATGATAATTGTAAATCTGGAATAGACCAATATTCACAGACTTTTAAAAACGGCATAGAGAACTATTTTAGACCATTGACTTTGGAAAAATTAATTGACACAATAAAATTCTTTTGCTCTGATAATTGGGTTCGGGAATTTGAAAATAGATATTTAAAATTTGAAAAAATTAGTAACGCCAGCAGTTAACACGCGGTATAAAAAATTGCCGATACGGTAAGTTATTCAAAGGTTGTAGCCCGCTTCAACTTTTGAATAACTTGGCAGGAAATCGTCCGCAATCGGCAAATTTTCATACCGCAAAACGTTATGGGCAAGGCTAAAAAACGACACCGACACATAATGACAATTTAAAAGAATAATAAAATGGATAACAAAATGGAAGTAAAGATTCTTGAAATCATGAACACAGTCCTTGACAACAGGACTAAGAAAAAATTAACAGTTCTAAGTCCTGAGATGCATTTAAGAAATGACATTGGATTTGATTCACTTGACTTAGCCGAATTAACTGTTCGGATTGAAGCTGAATATGATATTGATATATTTGAAGATGGCATAGTAAACACCGTAAGTGAAATTTTTGAAAAATTGAATAGTAAGTAATGGACTTTTTTTTAAAAGATATCGAACATGGTGCGCCTATAACATGGGACTTCTTGATTAATGATATTAATAACTCATTGACCTACAATCCTTATTGTAAGTCTGACAATTATTACCATGTGTTTAAACACATTATAACATCATTGATTATTGGTAAAGAAATCATTCTTCTTGATTCAGATTTTACTGATTCTGAATTGGTAAACCTTACAGGTTTTTCTGAATACGAAGAATTTACACAATTAATTGATAAAGGAAGTTTTTCTTTGCTACGTGACAAAGTGGAGCTAATCGAAAAATTGAGAAACACCTGTGATGATTGGAAAATAACCTTATTTACCTCTGGTACAACAGGTATTCCAAAAAAAGTTACTCATAATTTTAATTCAATTACAAGATTTGTAAAAATCTCCGAACGGAATACAAATAGTATTTGGGGTTTTGCTTATAACCCGACCCACATGGCAGGTATTCAGGTTTTTTTCCAAGCATTGTTAAATGGAAATGCAATCGTCAGACTTTTTGGTTTGACTCCTAATGAAATTCATAGTGAAATCAATGAAAATGACATAACGCATATTTCAGCTACTCCAACCTTTTACCGTCTATTACTTCCATGTGAAAATACATTCCAAACCGTAGAAAGAATTACTTCTGGGGGTGAAAAATTTAATGAGAAAACAATATTGCAGCTTAAGGATATTTTTCCAAATGCAAAAATAACTAATGTGTATGCATCAACAGAAGCAGGTACTCTTTTTGCCTCTGAGAATGATGTTTTCAGTATTAGACCTGAATATGAACATTTAATCCGAGTTGACAATGGTGAACTCCTCATTCATAGTAGTTTAATGGGCAGTTCAGACATAAACATCAAAGAATGGTATAACACTGGCGATTTAATTGAGATAATTACTAAGAAACCATTGAAATTTCGCTTCATCTCTCGTAAGAGTGATATGATAAATGTAGGTGGATACAAAGTAAATCCTCTTGAAGTGGAAGAAACCATTCTCACTTTGTCAGGAATTAAAAATGTACGGGTATATTCTAAAAGTAATTCAGTATTAGGAAACATCATTTGTTGTGAGGTTGTCTGTGATAATAACCAAATAAGCGAATCATCAATCCGAACATTTCTACAATCCAAAATCCAAGAATTCAAAATTCCAAGAATTATTCGTTTTGTAGATGAACTTTCAACAACAAGAACTGGGAAAATAAAAAGAAATTGAATATGAATGTGTTAATAACTGGAATTTCAAAGGGGCTAGGTCTAAAAACCTCTGAATCATTATTAAGAAATGGTTGGACTGTTTACGGGATAAGCCGAAGTAAAACAGAAGAATTAAATGAATTATTGCTTCAATATCCTGATAAACTTAAATGGTTACAGTATGACTTGGGCGATGCAGAAAAAATACGACAAATAATATTCAAAGATTGGATTGGTTTAGACACTCCGATTCATGGTTTAGTTAACAATGCAGCTATGGCATACGATGATATTGTTACAAACCTAAATTTAGATTCCCTTGAAAAAATGTATCGAGTGAATGTTTTCACACCGATGATGCTAACAAAATTTGTTATTAGACAAATGTTACTGCACCATACTAAAGGGAGTATTGTGCATATCTCTTCAATAAGCGTGCATACTGGTTACAAAGGCTTATCAATGTACGCATCTACAAAAGGAGCATTGGAAGCATTTTCAAAAAATACAGCTCGTGAATGGGGCGAAGTTGGAGTTCGTTCAAATTGTTTAGTGGCTGGTTTCATGGAAACAGAAATGAGTTCATCTCTTTCTGACAATCAGAAAAATCGAATTTATCAAAGAACATCTTTAAAAAAACCAGTTGATGTTAATTCGGTAGCTGAAACAATTAAGTTTTTACTTTCTGATAAAGCTAATTCAATTACTGGTCAGAATATTCACGTTGATAACGGAACAATTTAAAGAATAAAACTTATGGAGAATATCTCATTTTGTACCAATAGTGATTTAGAAAAATTACAACAGTTCATTCATGAAAAATGGAAAGAAAAACACATTTTGGCGGTTGATAAAAATCTTATTGATTTCCAACATAAATCAGAAAATGGCTACAACTTTGTAATTTCTAAAAATGATAATAATGAAATAACAGCAATTTTAGGGTTCATTCCTTTATCCAAATTTGATGAAAATCTTAAGTACAAAACAGACATTTGGCTGGCAATTTGGAAAGTAAATCAAACTATTGCAGAACCAGGGATTGGTTTTTCTTTATTAAAATGGTTAGAAAAACAAATACAACCACAAAGCATTGGCTCAATAGGAATTAATACAGAAGTGAAGCGTATTTATGATATTCTTGGCTACAAAACCGGAGTTTTAAATCAATACTTTATTCTTAATCCAAATTTTCGAAATTATAAAATCGCTAATTGCATTAAGGAACAACCATTGAATTCTAAATCGCAAACTACTTCTGTTGTTAAGGAAATTAAAATCGATGATTTAGATAATATGAGTTTTAATCATAATCCATTAAAAAGCAAGCTTTATATCAGTAATCGTTATTTAAAACATCCGAATTACAAATATATTTTATTAGGTGCTTATAATGAAAATTTGTTAAAAGCAACTTTTGTAGTTCGTAAAATTGAGATTAATCAAAGTTCGTGTCTAAGAATCGTGGATATACAGGGTGCAATTAATGAAGTGAATTCAATTTACGAATCGATTATTTCTATTTTACAAATCCATAATTCAGAATATATTGATTGTTTAAATTATGGTATTTCTGAGAAACTCTTTTCTGATTGGGGTTTCAACTTGCGAAATTCTGAAATTATTATACCTAATTACTTTGAGCCATTTCTCCAGGAAAATATTGATATTCTTTTTGCCTACAAGTCAAAAAATGAGGACTATTTAATTTTTAAAGGAGATAGCGACCAAGACAGGCCAAACATTTTACAGCAATCTTAAAAAAACAAACATGAAGAATATCGTAACAATAGTAATGTATCACTACGTCAGAGATTTGAAACATAGTAGATATCCAGATATTAAAGGATTAGATATTTCTCTTTTTTATGAGCAGATAACATATCTAAAAAAGCATTATCATTTTATTACAATGGAAATGTTGATAGATTCAATTGAAAATAATTCTTCTTTACCTGATAAATCAGTTTTATTGACTTTTGATGATGCTTATTCAGACCATTTTAAATACGTTTTTCCATTTTTAGATAAGCATAAGATTCAAGGTTCTTTTTTCCCTCCTGTCAAAGCAATTACTGAGCATACAGTTTTAGACGTTAATAAAATTCATTTTATTCTTGCCTCAGAAAATGATAAATCAAAGATTATTACTGAAATCAAAAATGAATTAGATAAATTCAGAAAAGACTATAAATTGGAAAGTTATTCTTTCTATTACGACAAGCTTGCTCAATCTAATCGTTTTGATTCAGCGGATATAATATTTATAAAACGCCTATTACAAGTTGAACTTGAAGAATCACTAAGAAAAATTATAACAAATAACCTATTTGAAAAAATAGTTGGAATAGATGAAGTTTCATTCAGTAGAGAATTATACATGGATGTTGAGCAAATACAATGCATGAATAGAAATGGTATGCATATTGGAAGTCATGGCTACGACCATTACTGGTTAGGTTCTTTGGAACGAGAAAAACAAAAAACAGAAATTAAAAAAGCTCTTGAGTTTTTAACCCTTATTGGAAGCGATACAAATAATTGGACAATGTGCTACCCTTATGGTAATTACAACGAGACAATAATTGAATTGCTAACGGAATATAATTGTAAGATTGCCTTGACAACTGTAGTTGATATTGCTGATTTACAAAAATATAATAAATACACCTTGCCAAGGCTTGACACAAATGACATACCTAAAGATAAAAAAGCAACGACAAATGGTTGGTATTTAAAAGGTTGACCATGAACTCTAAATCTGATTCAAAAAAGCCCAGCCCATAACAAAGTGTAGCAGCAATAAGGGTTTCAGTGGTAAATCAAGCATTCTGCCCCGCATAAACTTCGGTGGTTGTGGTCAGGTAAGTAGCCCGCAATCCCTTACTGCTGCTACACTCAACCGTTAGCGTTCATTGTAAAAAAAACGACACAGCGACAGATTGACAAAAGAATTTTTGCTGCATAAGTGTGATCGGAAAACAAGAATAAGCCAAAAACGGAAG
>CAIQJL010000345.1 GCA_903872185.1 uncultured Bacteroidota bacterium
TACGATGACTTGTTTTAGTTGATTTATTTTAATAAATTTGATTTTAGTTAAAATGATTAAAATGAATATAGAAAAACTAAATATAAAATATGACTCGAGTCATACATATACGACCCCCATTAGCCGAATATGTATGACGTTATATAACCTATAAGTGTGTTAGCGGTAATTAATAAAACAAACAGACACAATGAAAAAAGCACTTACAATTTCGATTATTATTAACATTTTATTTCTTCTTTTTGGTGGATACGTGCTTCATAAAAAGGGCGGAATTGACTATTTAAAAAGAAAATTTAACACTCAACAGGAGACTGTAAATAGTATCTATGGTATTCATTATGACACTAAAAAGAGTTTTTTTGAAAGTATGCCAAATGACACAAATGAAATTATATTTTTAGGAAATAGTATAACTGAAATGTGTGATTGGAATGAACTTTTCGAAAAAGATAATATCAAAAATCGTGGAATTAGTGGTGATATAATAAATGGTATCATTGACAGATTAGACGAAGTAGTAAGTTCTAATCCACAGAAAATATTTTTAATGATTGGAACGAATGATTTAGGCAGAAAAAGGAGTGTTAATCAAATTCTTATTGATTATGAAAAACTTATTGATTTGATTTTAAAGAAAACACCTAAAACAGAACTTTATCTTCAAAGTGTCTTACCTACAAAAAATCAGACAACTAGAGATAATAAAGACATTATAGAAATTAATAAAGGAATAATTGAGCTTGCAAAAAAGTATTCGTTGACATACATAAACCTTTTTGATTTGTTCAAAACAAAAGATAATGAATTAAATATGGATTTGTCATTTGACGGACTTCATTTGAATGGACAAGGATACTTAATTTGGAAAGATGCTATTATAAATTATGTTGAAAATTAACATACCGCTAACAAAGTGTAGCAGCAATAAGGGTTTCAGTGGTAATTGGAACATTCTGCCCCGCTCAAACTTCGGTGGTGGTGGACAGGAAAGTAGCCCGCAATCCCTTACTGCTGCTACACTCAACCGTTACCAACAAGCCATATAAAAAGACAGACTCGCATGAAATTTATAAATAAAAAACATCTTGACAATTTCACTAAATCATAAGTATTATTTTTGCTGACTTTAAAACAATTTAATAACCTAAATAAAATACCATGAAAAACAAATTTTTACTATTTATTTTTTGCCTTGTGTTTTCACAAGTGTTTTCACAAAATACTGCGATTAATGAATTAATCATAAATGCAGGTAAATATGACGATCCAAAGTCAAGTAATGAAACTATTAGCAGTAATGATGAAATTTCACCTGAAAGTGGAATAAAATGTACTGTTAAAACGATTAAACGTAGTGAAGTCTTTGAAAATTACATTACATTCAATGAAATGCAAGACTTATATCCGGGCTCAATAATTCAGGGAAAATATCTGCAAGAAGGAAAACTTCTATCAATTGGAAACTTCAGCAGACAACCAATTACATTAATTGTTGATGGGTTAGATGTAATGTCAAAAAATATTCAAAATCCAAATAAAGCAACAATTACAGATGCTATCAATGGTATGTTAAGAAATTATAAAGGTTCTTCAAAAGCAAAATTTGAATTTAATAAAGTAGATGCCTATTCAAAAAAACAAGCATTATTTGATTTAGGAATTAGTGCAAAATGGTTAACAGGTAGTGCTGGTGGTAATTTAGAACTTTCTTCTAACAAAGAAGAACATACAGTTTTTATTTATTTTAAACAATCTTATTATACTATCTCAATAGATTTTCCATCAAACCCATCTATGTTTTTTTCAAACGATATAAATATTGAAGATTTAAAATCACGTATGAATAGTAATAACAAACCTGGTTATGTGTCATCTGTTACATATGGTAGAATTCTTGTTGCAAAAATGACATCAACATATTCAAATGAAGAAATGAAAATGGCAGCAAATGCAAAATTTGCAGGTGGACTGGTTGGCGTTTCTGCTTCTGGTAATGTTGAAAATATTCTTGCAAGCTGTAAATGGGAAGTTCAAGTTTCGGGTGGTATTACTAGCAGTGTTCCAACCGACTATAAAGGTGTTTTAGATTTCATAAATACGGGTATGGAATTTAAATCTTCAACACAAGGAGTTCCAATCTCCTATGAAATAAGATATTTAGCTGATGGTTCTCCATTTGCTATTGGTGATGTAGAAACTTATACAATTAAAACTTGTGAAAGTGGACCAACTACACAAAAATTTAGTGTTTACATTGACAGAGTAGAAATAATAAATAATTGCGAGAATTCTCTTGACCCTACTGGTGAATTTGTATTATCAACAAATATCAATGGACAACCCTATGAATTTAAAATTGATAAAGGTGAAAGAAATAAAATATATAATGTTAAAACAAGTTATCCCGTATCTTTACCAAATAAAGATGGTGAAAGATTAAGAATTGAAATATCTTTGCAAGAGTCTGATATGGGATCAAATGATGATTTAAATCCAGCTGTTCAAGTTTATGTTTCTTACCCTTTTAATGACAACAGACTAAATGGAGAACTTGTAAAAAATGAAATGAAAAAAGTAGTGACATATCCAAAGGACTATTGCGTAGCAAATCTTTATTATTCAATTAAAAAATTGTAAATAATGGTTATTATAGAAAATAATAATTTGCCATATAGATTTCTATACGCAAATAATACTGTGCACAAAAGATTATTTTGGTTTCATTTAAAAAATGATGATCTGTATTTTACTACATCTTCAAAACAGATTTATAGTTCAGGTGAAACAGGTATTAAGCCTTTAATAATCAATAATGATAACTTTATTATTGATTTGAATAAATCTGTTCCACAATTTTTGTATAATAATTTTAAGTTTTCGTTTCATTTAAGTGGAATTCGGCATATAAAAATGACCAATGCTGTAACTAAGCAAATTGAGACAATCTACAGAGAAAAATATCTTAGCTTTTATGACATGAAAAAGCCTGAAATGCTTATTACATTAATTTCTAAAAATATTTCTAATTATGAAGACTATAATTCCAATTTAAATAAAGATAAAACTAATGCGATATTATTAGAAACTCCTGAAAATTTTGCAAAATTTAGAAATATTTTTGAATTTTATATAACAGATAAAATTGACACGATTGTACCTTACTTTATAATTAAATCAAATAATAATGATTGTGTTATTAAAATTAAAGACAATATTTATCTTTTAATTAGGTACGGTGTCAATTTTTATGATGAAAAACTATTAAATAGTTATCATCCTGAAAGTGAGATTATTTTGTTTAACGATAACAAAGTGTTAAAATCAATAGGTTTATCATAATTAATTACAATTATAATTCGCAAAAATAATACTTAGTGTAAATAACATAATACATGCAATCTGACAATTTCGTAACATATTGACAAAGAAAACATGTTTACTAATTCTATTAAATAATGGCCAGTTGGTAACACACGGTTAAAATTTAGCAGGCTGTTATGGGCAACTTGACACGAATAACAGAGTTCAAGCATTTTAGCGGTTTGACAATGACTGCAAGTAAAAGCCTGCCAAATTCAACCGCAAACCGTTAGCAAACAAACTTGGGAAAAGAAAAAGATTATCGTTTTGACTGAGTTGTGAGAGATAAAAAGGTTGACCTTTTTGTGCATTGACTTAAAAAATAAATAACAAAGTAAATACTTAATGACCGCCGACACTCAAGCCCGACCCTTCTGTTTTAATTTTTCTCCCACCGCACTTTTTTCGGCAAAGCCGTTTGGCTATCACTTCTGCAAAAGCAAAAGAGGTGCATTATTTTTTAATTCTTTTATTTTGGTATGCACCACATTTGCTTTTGCCCCAACTGCACAAAATCCGTTTTTCATAGTTCAATAACAACTTAATATTTATCTTTGTACAATTTAAAAACGAAGTAATAAATCAATACAACATAGATATACTGATAAAATGTGCCACCTAATAAAATTATAAAAAACAATAAATACGATAAATTTAACTAGTAACTTTATTGAGTTGTTACCAACTATTTAAAAAAAATAAAATATGGACATAACAGCAGCGGCAATTGCAACTTTAATCTCAAGTAGTGTAGCTACAATAGTAACTTTATTAATAAATAAAAAAAATGAAGTTAAAAACCTTAATGATCAACTAGACGACATTATTAAAATAGCAATTCAATACCCATATTTAGAAAGTCCAAGTTTTACTCAAACATGGAATGCAAATAAGGAAAATGATGAAGAAAAGTATTTAAGGTATGAAAATTATTGTACGCTTTTGTTTAACTATTTAGAAAGGCTTTGTAAGTTTTACAAATTTGATAAATTAAAAATTGAAAAATTTATGAATATTAAAGATTGGGTTAGAATTCATAAAGATTGTTGGCAAAATCCATCTATCCCATTTGAGAATAATGATGGGTATTGTGAATCATTTAAAAAATTAGTTGAATCATATTTAAAATAAAAATAGCATGAAAAAAAGAATTTTACTTATCGGAAATAACAACGGCTTGACGGGAGTTAACATTGATATGAAAAATTATTATCAATTTTTCAGAAGTCCAATTGGTGGTAGTTGGGAGGATTATGAAATTGATAAAAAACTTAATCCACGAAAAATTGAATTACAATCTGAAATTGAAATTCTAAAGAAATTAGACCTTGATTATTTAATAGTAGTATTTAGTGGACATGGTGGACAAATAAGAGAGACCGTTCTAGAATTGAATTCAAGCAGTGAAACAATTAATGATTCAGAAATACAAAATATTGCAAAAAGACAATTAAATATTTATGATAGCTGTAGGAGCTATCCAGAAGATTTGAGTGAAAGTGCAACATTTTCCGCATTATTAAAATCTATGGATTATCAAAATACTAGGGTGAGGTATGAAGCACGTATAATGCAAGCCATTCATCAACAAGCATCTTTATATTCTTGCTCTATTGGTGAAGGTTCTTGGGATTCTTCAGAGGGTGGAATTTATTCTGTTCAATTAATAAAAGCAGCTAAAAATATTACTAATGAATTTAAATCAGTTGGTGCTGCACACGTTGAAGCTGCTGAAAAAACTCTTGAAGTATCTAAAACAAAACCAAAACTACAACATCCAGATGCTACTTTATTAAGATGCATGTCATATAATGAATTAATAATTAGTATTAATCCTTCAAGAATGATTTTATGATTAGAAGAGCTATAATTATTTATTGTGACAATACACCAAGTGGGGAATTGTATGGACCATCACAGGATTTTATTAATTATTGTAGTTATTTGCAAAATAATTTAGGTGGAAAATGGTCGAGCGATGAAATTTTACCATTACCAAATCCTACTTCAAAAATAGTTATTGCAGAAAAGAATCGTTTTTTTAAGGGGGCTGACTACACATTTATAATTTTTTCGGGACACGGTTTCCTTAATGTTGATGACAGAAATCGTCAGTACGTTGAATTAATGGATGAAAGTATTTCTATTTCTAATTTAATTTCTAATGCAAAGCGACAATTATTAATAATTGATGCTTGTCGAGGTTTTTACAGCCCTACAGAAGAAATTCTAAAAGGTATTACTGAATCCTATGATTATTTCACTGGCGATCCTTTTTCTACAAGAGAAATTTTCGATAGAGCTGTTTTAAGAGCAGACGAGGGTCTAACAGTTCTATATGCGGCAAGTAAAAATCAAACAGCATTAGATACTGACAATGGGGGAGCTTATCTATTGTCCTTGCTTAGAATTTCAGAACTTTGGGAGGAAAAAGACAAAAAAAACAATATACTTGACATTAAAGTTACTCATGACTTTGCTTCAAAATATGTTACTACTCATTTTGACACAATACAAATACCTACAATGAATCGTGAAAAGAGATTAAGACATTTTCCCTTTGCAGTTAAGGTGACAACGCTAAATAACAATATAAACAGTTGGTGACACCCGTTTGGTAAAAACTAGGTGGGTGGTGCACCTTGACAATGACAACAATATACAAACATAAATATCAAGAAGAACTCAAATGACAATTAGTGATTTCATAGATATATTACATAAAAATCGACAAATTATCGAAACTCTTTTTCAGAGGCGACAGAAAAGCGTTTATATTGAACAAATTTTACCGTTACTGAATTATGATAATGAAAAAATTGATTTCTTGGTAGAAAATGAAATTTTAATTAAAATTGGAAATACAATAATTATCAATGACATCATAAAAGATTTCTTTGAAAAATTCACTAATGCCACCGAAGAAATTAATAATGAATATACTGAAGGACTTTTAAAAGATTTGAAAGCCAAAATCGAAATATTTAACGAACAAAGAAGCATTGATAAAAAAGACGAATATTTATTAAAAATCAAAACAGATTTGCGCAAAATTGGTCAGAATATACATTCTAATGTTAACCAAATTCGCAAGAATATTTACGATGCTTACATTACAGAAAAAAATATTAAAATAAGAAAAATTATTTTAGATGAAAACGATAGAAAAGCACATCAAATCGAAAAATTAATAAGCACTATACAAGAATTTATAAAAAGCAATGAGTGGGAATTTTTCAGAAAAAATGCAGAAGATAATACATTGGAATATATTGTTACTAACTTATATAAAAGTATTAATGTTGCTTGGCGTAATTTAACTGAAATAATTCAAAAAATAATTGATTTTCATAATAAAATAAGATTACAAACTGAAATTTTCAAAAAATTACAAAGAATTAAACATCTAAAAGACAACGGAACAATTAAAGAATATACCAATATTGAGAGTATTCTATTAAAAGAAAACGCATTGTTTTATAATGATCAGCAAAGATTTAATTATAATATTTCTGTTCCATTTTTACAATCTGATGAAGGATATTATGTAATCGCAAAAGTAAAAGAGAAAATTAAAGAAATAACAACCATAATTAAACCTAAAATAGCCGATGAAGTTTCAGAACTAACAATTGAAAAACAAGAACAAAATCAACTATCAATAAATTTGCTGAAACTGAAACAACAATTTGCATCGGGCAGTGGCGAATTGTTTGATTTTATTGAAAACTATGAATTTGAACAAAATATAACTTTTGATGAAAAAGTTACTTTGTTTTGTAAAATTGCATCGTTATACAATACAGAATTTGATCATACAGGGGATTATAAACTTATTAATGATATTGAATATGCAGTTATACAATCAAATAAATAGAAAATGGAAAGTACAAAAACACTACCGATAGAAACGCAAGAAATATTTGAAATGTTAACAAAGGGATATTTTATAAGCAGCGACAGCGAAAAACAAGAAATTCAAAAACTTCACAGAGCAATTAGCGAAGAAACTAACTACGAAATTCTTTATGATTATTTCAATAGAATTGGCTTTCAATTAATAAATGGTAACGACCATTCATTTTATTATTTTGCAAAACAAGACACCAATAAAAAATTGGAAGATAAATTAAAAACAGCATATAAATGGATTGATATTTATGATTTTCTAATGTCATATGGTGAAAGCATTAACGAGTATTTTTCATCTGGTAAAATTTTTACACCTGATAATATTTTTACAGCATGTAAAGTAAATACGGAACTAATGGATAAGTTAAATAAGCTAGTAAAAAACGTTTCACTACCATATGATAAAATTATAAAATTAATTGAAGATATGGTAAAAGCAACATTTATAGAAGAATACAATATTTACAACAAAGAATATAAAGTTGTTTCATCATTCGGATATTTGGAACAACTTATAAAAACAATTGATATAACAACGAACGATGAAGATACGACATTTAAATAAAATAGTTTTTATAAAAAGTGCCGACATTGATTATCAAGAAATTGAATTAGACGGTAATGTTCATTTTATTGGTGACCAAGGAGCAGGAAAAAGCACTGTTCTTAGAGCATTGTTATATTTATATAATCCAAGTAACGAAAAATCAAGGCTTGGCATCTTAAAAGACGACAAATACTTTTTAGATTACTATTTTGAATTTGACAATTCTCATATTGTTTATGAAATACAGACCGAAAGCTCTAAATTCTGTATTTGGTTAACCAAAGAAGGCAATCGCCCTGCATTTCGATTTGTTGATAAAGAGTACCAAAAAGATTATTTCATAGAAAAAACTGTAAAAGGCTATCGTTTTTTACTTCCAGATGAAATCAAAACTTTTTTACGCTCAAAGAACATTGATTTCACTAGAAAAGTGCAATTGTTAAGTGATTATAAAAATGTTTTTTACGGTGCTACGAAAGAAAATAATTTCAGGCAATATTCTTTAATGCAAAGCCAAACATATCAAAATATACCCAATACAATAACCAATGTTTTTCTTAGTACAAGTTTAAAATCTTCAAATATTAAACAAACTATCATTAATTCATTAGTTGATGAAGAACAAACTGAAAACCAAAACAAATATATTATTGACTTATCTTCAACTCGAAAAGACATTGAAGAATTTGAACAGGATTTTAACGATATTGCTGCTTTTGATATTATCAAAATAAAAGCAAACCAACTAATTACAATTGCTGATAAATACAATAAATTTGAACAGGAAAAAATTATTACATCTCAAAATCTTGGTGAAAGTCAGATTTTTTTCAGAAATGAATTAGAACAAATTGCAGAGAATTTTCATACTACTGAAAAACAATTAAAAAATTCGCAAACATTAATAAATCAATTAAAAGATAAGCATACTCAAAGCGAAAAGGAAATTAGCGAACAATTAACAATTCTGGAAAATGACCTTAAAAAAGCTCAAAAATTAGAGCAAAAATGGAAAAATATTAAGGTTTCTGATAACTTGATTGGAATTGAAAGCATTTTATTAAAGGTTGATGAAAAAGAAAAATTACAAAATAGTAAAAATACAGAAGAAATTCATTTACAAATACTAACAACGCAATATAAAAGTATTGACACAAAATACCAATTAGAATTCGATAGAATTGAAAATGAGAAACAAACATCTTTAAATCTAATAAATAATTCCTATTCAGAAACCACTAAGCAGCTGAATGAGAAACGTAACGGAACTAACGAATTTTATTCAAAAAAAATTGAAGAGTTAAATGAAACTTACGAGATTAATTCAAAAGGATTAACAGACAAGAAAGACGAAATTCAAAAAGCGTTAAATAAATTCATTGAAAAGCGAGCATTTATTACATCGCAAGTTCTATATAAATCTGAAATTGAAGAATTACAAAAAGATATAAATGATTTAATTGATAAGGAAAATTCAAATCTTTCAGAAATTAAAATTCAGAAAAACAACATTGAAAACATAAAGAAACAGTCTGAACCCGAAGAAAAATTATTATTAAACGAGTTTGAAACAAAAAAGAAAATAATTACTGAAAAAATTGATAAAAACAAATTGCAGATTGCAGAGATAGATAATGATTTGCAATCGTATGAAAGTTCTTTTTTCAAGTTTTTGAACGATAATTATTCAGGTTGGGAGAATAAATTTGCAAAAGTTTGCGATAAAGAAATTTTGTTTAACAAAAATTTGAAACCGAAATTTCACGAAATATCAGATTTGTTTTATGGTTTAGAAATAGATTTATCGGAAATTGACACAAAAATTAAATCAATTCAAGATTATGAAGCCGACAAAGAAAGTTTAGAAATTTCATTAACTGAATTGCAAAATGAATTTCAAAAGCTTATTGAAATTCATGAAAATGATAAAACTGAATTTGTTAGAAAGCGGAATAAAAAAATTGGTGATATAAAACGGAAAATTGAAAGTTTAGAAAGTGAAAATTATCAATACCAAATTAGTCGTAGCAAATTTGATAATCAAAAGGAAACGTTTGTAAAAAAAGCAGTTGAAGAAAAAGCAAAACAATTAGCTGAAATAAGTCCTAAAATTACAAGTTTCGAAAAGCAAATAACCGAAATTACTGAAAAAAATGAAAACCAAATTAAAGCAAAAAAGCAACAAAAAGATAACATTGATTTAGAGAAAAAGCAGAAACTTAAAGAAATTGATGTCAAAAAAGAATTATTAAAAAAAGAGTTTGAAA
>CAIQJL010000346.1 GCA_903872185.1 uncultured Bacteroidota bacterium
AATAAAGAATAGAAGAAAAGCGCATAACAAAGGCTATATGCAATAAGGGTTTTAGTGGTAATTCAAGCATTCTGCCCCGCATAAACTTCGGTGTCGGTGGACAGGAAAGTAGCCCGCAATCCCTTACTGCATATAGCCTCAGCCGTTATCGGTAAGATTAATACAAACTAATCAGTTGATATGAAGGAAATAGTTGTAAATAGTGAGACAGAAGCACTTGAAAAATGTATTGAGTTAACTAAGTCAGGTATTGACCTTTTCAGAGGACAATTGAGAGATTTCGGAACAATTATACCAAGTGCTCATAGGGCTATTAAACCACAGTATAATCTAAATCTCGATACAATTAATGAATTTTTAAACTGGGCTAAAGCTACACCTGAGTTGTTAGAGTACAGAAGTGATGAAATTCTCACAGCCATAGCCCAGCATTATGGTATACCAACAAATTTTCTTGATTTGACCCATAATCCTAAAATTGCGATCTTATTTTCCAAAGCTATAAATGAGTCCCAACTTCCATCAAAGTCAGTAATATACTGCTTTAGAAAGGAAGAATTACTAACATTGAGAGGAATAAAAATATTAGAATTTGAGGTAAAAAATCTCTGGCGTTTAGAAGTACAGGAGGGATTATTCCTTGAATACCTTATTAGTGGCTGTGGTGAAAAAGTATTTGAAAAAGCGATTAGAATTCATTACCCTTCTTCTTTAATGAACGAGGATGAACGCGCATTTCTTTATCCTCAAAGAAAAAGTTCACTTGAAAGTATAATTGACATTTGGTTTTATTACAATGAGATTAATGCAATGCGATCTATCTCAAATGACCAAGAGATAACTGTATTTAATAAAGTTGGTGAGGATAATATTAGCTATTATAAAAAAAGAATAATACAGAAACCGGAGCAAAAATGGCTTAAATACTCAAATCTATGGCTTCTGCACAGTAAAGAGCATTTTTCATTTATAGGTAGGCAAGAACAAATCAGTTTGCCACCAATTGATTTTTCGAATATTGTAGAATCAAAACGGCTATTATCAGTTTATATTTTAAATTCTTTGATGGTGAGTAGTTCCATTGAGAGCTTAACTTTTCAGTTTGACTCGTCAATATTATCTTCAAAGCATTTACAAAATATGACAAAAATAATTAATAGGGCTTGGGATAGTATGAGAGTCATGCCATATACATATGAAGAAATGGCTAATTCTCTATCACTTATTATTTTACTTATTGTTGCACGTGCAGAAGGACATCATTACTTGGAGTCGTGGCCTGATAAATTATGGGGTCGCACGCAAATTTTGAAAATGAGACCGTTTATGGGGGGATCTATGGCTGGAATATGTAGTTTTAATGATCTCTGTGATGCTATAGAACTAAGTGGATCATACATGAAAAGTCTTGTAAATTACGCTCAAAGATCGGTTTCAAATGATAGATTAACTGTATTTAAGTTCACAGATGACCCTTCTCATATTTTTAATTTTGATAAATTCAAATCACTTTTCATAGAACAAATAATACCAACAGCAATTTTGGATTATTGGGATTCAGATATTGAGCTTTATTCGGGATCATTGAAATCTGTTTGGAAGATATCATTCAATGCTTTGGCATTACATAGTACTTCGATTGAAAGATTTGATTCTCTTCGCCCTGTAACAAGGCATCTCGTTAGTGGTTATTATGAAAAAAGAATTACTATACCTAAAGATGCATCTAAAGACGATATTGCTGAAATTATTGTACACTGCATACAAAATGCAAATTTACGAGGGCTCCGTTATATAATTGAGTTCGATGGGCACCAAGATAATTTTCAAGAAGTATGGGAAATTCCTATTATCATTCAACAATCAAAATGGATTACTGAATTAGGAGGGCTAGTTCTTCTAAGACTTGAACCTTCTGGATATTCGTACGAAGGCAAGCAACAGAACGCAAGTGTTTTTGAAGAAGATTATAGGAATGGTTTGGGGGCATTTGAAATTTGGGCTATAGCTAATGGTTTTTATCTAAATAATAATCCTAGTGAAATTGTTCGATCTCCCAATGATACAAAACAGTTTCTCTTGGACTATAATAGTTCTGTAGAAAAATTAAATGCTCAAGTAGATAAGATAATCTTGTGAGTAAGTAATAAAACTATTCAAAAATGCAGACAGTCTTATGTCACCTGTTTTGGAATTTGGTTGACTTAACCATTACTGCAATAATCCAACCGATAACACGCGGTATAAAAAATTGCCGTGACAGAGGTTATTCAAGGGTTGTAGCCCGATTCAACTTTTGTGTAACTTGATAGGAAATCGCCAGCTATCGGCAACTTTTCATACCGCCGAAACGTTATGGGTAATGCTAAAAAAAAGACCGTGACTATGAATAAACTGGACTTTATTTCAAGACAATTTTCAAGAGCCGAAAACAAACGATTTGAGCATTATGTTGTGACAAGAATATGGCATTTACTCAATGACCTTTCAATTAAGTTTATAACCCAACAATATGTATCAAGGCCTGAAGGACGAGCTTTGACAGATATGTTTTTCCCACAGCTTCAAATTCATATTGAAATTGATGAAGGACACCACAAAAACCAAATTGATTGGGATAAATGGAGAGAAGCGGATATAATTAATGCTACTGGACACGAAATTCGAAGAGTTGATGTTACAAAAGACATTGAAACAATAAATAATGTGATTTCGCAGATTATAGAACGAGTAAAAGCAAAAAAATCAAGCATTGGCGACTTTGAACCTTGGGATATAAATGCTGAACTAAACCCA
Source organism: uncultured Bacteroidota bacterium (assembly GCA_903872185.1). Classification (GTDB taxonomy): domain Bacteria; phylum Bacteroidota; class Bacteroidia; order Bacteroidales; family GWA2-32-17; genus GWA2-32-17. The sequence continues at coordinate 2,797 of CAIQJL010000346.1, forward strand.
AAGACTTACATAAATAAAGGTTTTATTGACTTGAAGGATGACTGTGCATTTAGAACAATGGTTGATGCCGCTAACTGCTTTGGCAACGACTATAAACCTATGGGCATTTGGACAGGTGGTGCGAAACACCCAAAAGAAATAGGAAAGCATATTTGGTTTCCCAAGCTTTATAAAAATGGGAAATGGAACAATTCGATATCAAATGACGAAACTGAAATTAGAGAGATTTGTGAATTTCCAGAAACTGCCAGTTCTCATATAGACAGTGTATTAAAAAAAGGAATTTATAAACGAATAGTTTTTGCTAGAGTGAAAAGCCCTTTGGGTGATATTATGTATAGGTTTAAAGGTGAATATGAACTTGTCAGGGAAAAAACAAATTACGTTGACGGACTTATGTGGCGAAGAATTTCTGAACGAGTTAATACATATGAAAAATGATAAGCACTACCCATAACAAACGCTATAGCAAATGCGGGTATGTGTGTTCGTTGAAACATTTGAAATCTTTACATACATTTGTGCTGGCAGACAGTTGAGTAGCAATTTATTCCCGCACTTGCCATAGCGTCAGCCGTTAGCGGTAATTATAACGGACGACACAACCAACAGAAAAGCAGACAATGAACACAGAAAAAATATTTGATGAAAATGGACGCGGTTTTACTCGAGTTTTTTCGACTGACAAAGTTGAACTCGTTAACCCCGTTGAATATTACAAGACCTATGAACTTGAGAAACGAGCTATTTCTTTAAGAGACCTACTTAATGCAAAAAATCCCTTTTTGACTTCACAATTAGACGATAAGTTTTTTGTGAAAAAAGCTGAAGAAATGTTGGTTGGTTTTTTTGAAAAATTTGAGCAGACAAAAGTTCACGACAACTTAATACAGCTACTAAAGACTACTCGCAAGAAAGACCAAGAAGCTCTACTTAAAGGAATGACATTAAATCCAGATGAGTTGATGGCGCTTATTTTTAAATCATATAATGACTTTGGTTTTTTATACAGCAAATATCTTTTTGAAAATTTGCCTGGTGGACTGGAAGAAAAAAAACTACCAAAACTTTTCCATATTAAAGAAGATGGGACAATTGAAAAAGTGGGCGAAACTGACTTGACAGATGGAGAACTAAAAAACGTAATTGAACACAGAAAAGTGATTGTTTCTCACTTCTTTGAGCAAGGCGACTTTTGGCACTGTTTCTTCCTGACATATAACAGTATCGGTGGGAAAGAGAATTGGAAAAACGGACAAGCTCACTTTCATTACATCTCAAGTTCGTTTGGAATTTCAAAAGCTGACTTCATAGAAAGTATGCGAACAGGTAAATATAAATCAACATCAATTCATATTGACTTATTGGATTATGGTAAGCAGACAGGAGAATAGAATAACTACCGTTAACAGCCGTTTTGCAAAAGCGGGGGTTTCGTGCTTCTATGACAGTGAAGTGCTAAATTCAAGCTTTGTGTATCTAATGAAGTTTAGTGCTGAAAATCCCCGCCTTCACAAAGCGGCAAAACGTTGTGCGTCATTCTAAAGAAACGACAGTGTATAAATATTTAACGATAGAAAATGGCAATTTTAATCCCGACATTAGAAGAAATATATAAGCTTAAAGTAAAAGCTGAAGAGGGAGAATTACATATTCTAAAATATTTAGCTGACAATATAGATAATACTTTTGAAGTATATTTTAATCCTTACATGAATGGTGACAGACCGGATATTGTCATTATGAGAAAGGGTTACGGAATAATGATTATTGAAGTAAAAGATTACAAATTTAATAGTTACGAATTAGACGAAAGGAAAAATTGGAAAGTCAAAAATCAAACTTTCACTATCAAATCACCAATAAGCCAATCCTTAAAGTATAAAGACAATCTTTTTGAATTGCATATTGATAACCTATTAGAAAAAAAGATTAAAGATATTCGGAGTTTTAATATTGTAAGTTGTGCAATTTATTTTCATAATGCTTTTCAAAACGAAATAGAAGACTTTCTAGTTAAACCTTTCAAGAATGATCGGCGTTATCAAGATTTTTTAAACTATAATATAGACTTTATTGGCAGAGATAATCTGAATGAACTTGACTTTAATAAAGTACTCAGAAAAAGGTATTTGAAAGCTAATAAAGTATCTTTTCTATTTACTGATGATATATACCAAAGCATTAAGCGTTTTTTGAAACCTCCAGTTCATTTAAGAGAACAGGGTGTTGATTTTAATTATAGTCCAAAACAAAGAGAACTAATTTATGAACCAAACAAAAAACAACAACGAATTAAAGGTGTTGTTGGTTCAGGAAAAACAACAGTTTTAGCAGCAAGAGCGGTACAAGCATATAAAAGAACAAAAGGTAAGGTCTTAATTCTTACTTATAATATCACCCTGAAAAATTACATCCATGATAAAATTAGTGAGGTAAGAGAAGAATTCCCATGGGATGCTTTTGTTATATCAAATTATCATCTATTTATTACAACCGAATTAAATAATCTTGGAATTCCAATTGGAATTCCAAGTGAGTTTGAAAATTTTTCTGAAGAAAAAAAAGACGCATTTTTTGAAAATTCATACTATTCAAATATTGCATTATTTAAAGAGCAAAAATCAAATATCCAAAAATATGATGTCATTCTAATTGATGAAATTCAAGATTATAAAAGACCTTGGATGGAAATTTTAAAAGACTGTTTTCTCGCTGACAATGGTGAATATGTATTGTTCGGTGATGTTAAGCAAAACATATACAATAACCAAATTATTGGTAAGGATGTTGCAACCAATGTAATTGGTGTAACTGAATTAAAACGTTGCTTTCGTTCTGATTATAAAATCAAAGACTTAGCAGTCCAATATCAAAAGGATATTTTTAAAGATAAATATGAAGTTGATACTTTTAACTTAAAGGAGAAGACTCTTGAAATAAATTTCGAACGGAATCAGCAAGGCTCTATAAATTACATTTATTTGCCTAATGCAGATAGCGTTGTTAGTCTTTACACTATTATTCATCAAAATGCCATTAACAAGGAAATTCCTCCTAATGACATTACAATATTAGCAAATTCAATTTCATTGCTCAAAAAGTTTGAAGCATTTTATAGGTATTCTTCAAATGAAAGAACTACCACAATGTTTGAAACAAATGAAATGGTTTATAGAATGTGAATGAATTATTTAAAAAACAATAAACCTACATGGTTAGTAAAAGGCCAAGAGCTAATAAACAGGAATAAGGATAAAGATGAATCAAGAGGATTTAATCAGTTGAGTACATTGTTTACAATTTATCGTTTGTATTTGAATTATCCTGACCGATTTATGAATAAACTTAGTTTTTATTGCAATAAATATAATACTAGTATTAATGATTTTATCGAATATAACTCTATTTACCAAGATGAATTACTAGTATTTGAAAAAGAGTATGGTGGGCAAAGCCAATTGAAAAGTTTAAAACTAATTCGTAATAATAAAAAATTACATTTCCATAAAAATAGTGGAACGATTAAACTTTCTACAATTCATAGTTTTAAAGGCTGGGATAGTGAAATGTTGTTTTTAATTTTAGAAAAAATGTTTTCCAATATGGAAATGTCTTTTGATGAAATACTTTATACAGGAATTACACGATGTAGAGCAAATTTGGTGCTTATAAATTTTGGTAACAAAGAATATCATGACAAACTAAAAGAAATGATTGAAAAAGTAAAATAAAGCACGAACGCACAACACATGGTGTAGTTCATGCGGGTATCAGTGGTTTTCGGGCGTTTGTGGCTCGTAAAAAAGTCGGTGTAACTTGATAGGAAATCGCCCCGTAATCCCGCACGACACCATACCATCAAACGTTACCAACAAGCCTAAGAAAAAAGACAGCGACATGAAAATTGATAAGACGACATACAAAGACAGAAAAGAAAATCAAATCGGAATGACTGCCGACCACACCAGCCAACCCGATAAAGTTTTATTTTTTTCCGACCCACATTTTTTGTTTTTAAGCCATCGCACAATTGGCACATTTGCTTTTGCCCCGAAACACAAAGCCAACCCTTCGGCAAAATCAAAAGAGCCAAATTTTCCAACGCTTTATTAACGCACAAATTGAAAGCTATAAACACAAATATCAATGGCATAGGAATTCACACAAACTGTGTGAGTACATTCACAATATCTCAAATTGCGACTGCAACTCAAATCTCTATTGATGATGAAATATTTTTGATTACTGACAGCAATTATGTATTTCATGACAGATGTTCTGCAATAAAATTAAAAACTCAATACCTGCAAACCCCAGAGCATTTGTTTGGTGCATTAGCACTCTTAAATAACTTCAATGTAAATATCACAGTGGAGAATGAATTAAAAGAATTTCCTGTAGGTCCAGATAATGGAGAATCATTTTTCAAAAACCTATTTTCATTTAAGAAGGATGCCATTTTTCAAAAAAATGTAAGCAACAGTAACTTTCAGTTTAAAGAAGATGAAAGAATTTACAGTGTAGAACCATCCGAATACTTTGAGTGCAAAATAATTCAGACATTTTTGAAGAAAGAAATGTATGAGATAAATTTCTCTACTCATGACTTGAACAATGTTGAATTTCTAAATGAAATTTCAAAGGCAAGAACATGGGTTTATAAAGACAAACTTGAAATGCTGTTGAAAAAAGATTTGTGTTTTGGCTTTGAAAACAAATGGTGCAAAATTGTAGAGGAGGAAGAATTATCTTCACCGAAAATACTTAGAGAATTAACTTTACACAAACTTCTTGACTTAATTGGTGACTTATATGTTTTAGGGTTTTATCCCAAAATTAAATTGACCGTAGAAAATCCAAATCACAGATTAAACAATAAACTTCGTAATTTGCTAATCAGTTAAATAAAATAGAAAATGAAATTTATTCAAGACAAACCCAAAATTAAAACCGCTGATGGTCATTCCCTATCAACGATTTTGGATAGTGAAAAAAACAGGAAGTCGAATACAATTGCACTTCTTGTGCATGGTATATTTACAGATAAATATGAGAAAGGAAGGTTTGATAGGTTGTCAAACAAATTGGTAATGTCTGGTTCTGATGTTTTAAGATTTGACTTCAGAGGACATGGCAAAAGTTCAGTTCCAAGTTCTCAATTTACTGTTTTAGGTTCACTCAATGATTACTTAACTGCATTGGACTGGTGCTTTGAAAAATATGAAAATATAAATGTGGTAGGTTCAAGTTTTGGGGGAAGTGTTGTTCTCTTGGAAAGATTACTTAATTCAAAAAAGAAAATTCAAAAAATAGTATTACTAAATCCAGTGATAGATTACCAAGGAACTTTTACAGATGCAATTTTAGATTGGGGCAAGGAAATATTTTCAGAGAAAAATATTTTAGAAATTATGAAGGTCGGAAAATCCAAAATCGTTGATGATTTTATTGCAAGTAAAGATTTCTATATTCAACTTTCAGTCCTCTTCCCTTATTTAGCAATAGAGAAAATTAATATTCCTTGTCTTGTATTTCATGGCACAAAAGATGATAAGGTTTCAATATCATTTGCGAAAAAATATTTCGTTGACAATGTAAATGTAAAACTTGACATAGTGGACGGAGCAGGTCATGCTTTCAAAGAAGAAGTTTATGAAAATCATGTTCATAATTCTACTGTTGACTGGCTAACAAAATAATTTCAAGTTACTATGAATCACCTAAATAAATATATTTACAAGGACAACTTTTATTATCATAGTTCAACTGAATTTTTCGGTTCGGTTGTAATTGGTAAGAAAACTGTTATTGAAAAAAATTGTTCAATTGGCAAACCTCACAGGAACGATATATTAAACTCACTATTAAATAAAATTGAAACTCCAATGCAAGAAGAAAATACAGTCATCGGTGATGACTGTTATATTGAAGAAGGAACAATCATTTCATCGGGAGTGATTTTAGGAAACAATATTGTTTGTTCAGAGTATTCAACCATTGGACAAAATTCTTTAATTGGTAACAACTCAAAACTTCACTATAAAGCACAAATATTTAAAGGAGTAAAAATTGGTTCTAACTCACGAATAGGAGGATTTATATGCAATGACTCTGTCATTGGCGATAATTGCAGTGTGTATGGAAAGTTAGTTCACAAATACAAAAAACATGAAGGAGAAGAAATAGACAGTCAGGTAAACGGTTCTCCAAAAATAGGAAATAATGTTATAATTGGTTTTAACTCAACAGTTATAGGAGGAGTGAAAATTGCTGATAATGTTTACATAGCGGCAGGAGCTATTGTGACTATAAACATTCCTGCAAATTCTATTGTAAAAAATGTAAATGAAATATCTGAATGGAAATAATTTTAGGTTTTATTCTTGGCATTGTTGCAAGTGTAATTGCTAATATCATTGGTTTTTATACTGGCAACAGAATTTATTCATATTTTAAAGCGAGAACACACGAGCTGAGAAGTATTTTACCTTTTGATTTGTCAAAGAACAAACATATTGTGTTAGCTTATGGCTCTATTCCCCCTGTCAATACTTTAAGCACACATACCGTAGAGCAGGGAGATTTAATGGCATTGCTCAAAGCGCATGACATTGCCCAACTTATTGGAAAAGAAAAATCACTTCTTGTTCATGATTCATTGTCAATTTCTTCAAGCTACGAATTGCATACAAATATTTTTACTATTAGTGGACCAAAATGGAATCCAGTAACAAGAATTTTATTAGGTCGTATTGGAGCTCCTATCACTTTCACAAAAAGTCCTTCCAAGGGTATAAATGTGAAAACAACTAAAATGAAACATAAAGAATTTTATAATTGCGTTAAAGATAACACTAAACTTCCTAAAGTTTGCTATGGGGTTATTTTAGCAGGTGAAGTGGAGAACAATGACGGAACAAAACAGGAGGTTTTAATATGTGCAGGTGCGTCAACACTGTCTACAAATAGTTGTTTACTTTATCTTAGTCAATTATCAAAGTCAAAAATCAAAGTCAAACAAGCGCAGAGTAAAGGGCTATTCAAACGAAAGAAGTGGGGTCTCTTATTGAAGATTGAAAACAGGAAAAGTGTTGATACCATGCACACACCTTTGCACGAGAATGATGTTAATATCAAAATAGAAAAAGTGTTTTTTCAAGAAGATTTTTTGCCCTCGTATTCTAACGTATCATATCCTAATCAAATTTGATAAAAAAAATATTAATAGAAGGTTCTAATTATTGCGGCAAAACCACAATAACCAATATACTCAAGTATCAGATACCTGGTGCAACAGCATTAGAATTTCATGACTTTTACCATCAGCATATTTTAAAGCAGTCTGATAAAATTATTCAGTTAACAACAAAAGATGATTTTGAAAATATTGATAAGCAGGAGTTAGACAAAGCTGAAAAATATTTGAAAAGTAGAAATAAATTTGTTTTAGAATATCTCAAACGAATCAAGCATGACAACACCATTATTGAAAGGTCTTTTCTCACTCAAATGGTATATCGCAATTTGCTTTTTAAAATTGAAGAACATAGTGGTCTTTTTGAAATAGAAAAATTATTTGCAATGGAAAACGTCAAACTCATTCTTATTACTGCGACTTCTGAAGCTATTTTAGAAAGAATGAATAATGATAATCCAAAAATAATTTTACGGAGTGCCGAAAGCATTCCTTTCCATCTTAAAGACCCCAAAATATTAATAAAGAAAAATGAACTTTATAATTTCTATTTTAACCAATTACAGTTTATTAATAAATACAGGATTGATACAACTGGGAAAACACCTGAGGCTTTAAGTGAATTTATTAAGCATGTCCTTGAATCTTAAATAAATGCAAACCAATCTTATTAATGAAAATAGAAAGAGTTGAAAATTTTAGCAAAAAAGTATTCAATGCCGTTTTAAGGTTATTGCCTCAACTTGCTTCAGATGTTACTTTACCAACAGAGAATTTCTTTGAAGATTTCTTAAAATCAAAGAACAGTTTTTTCTTCATTGCAAAGCATGATGATGGAGAAATAATTGGGATTCTTACAATTGGAATATATAATATTCCATCGGGAACAAAAGTTTGGATTGAAGATGTTGTTATTGATGAAACTGAAAGGGGCAAGGGTTATGGAAAGGAGTTAGTTCTTTTTGCAATTTGTTATGCCAAATCAATTGGTGCAAAAAAAATTGGTTTAACATCAAGCCCAATTAGAGTTGCTGCAAATAAATTGTATCAAAAATTAGGATTTGTAAAGAGTGAAACTAATGTCTATAAATATCTTTTAAAATAACTAACCACAAAATAGCAAGCCAATAAAATGCCAACACACAAAGCATACACATTTGCAAGCCGCACAAGCTCTGACACAAACCAAAGCTTGCAAAAGAGTATGCTTTCACCGTCCCAGAGAAAAAACAAAAAATCTCCCCTCTCTATAAAAAATAAAACTTTGCAAACGCACAACCCGACAGACAAAAACGAAATGACAGAACAGAATGAAAATATTAAAGGTATGTCGCTTGAAAATAAAGAAGGCCATTTGGTAACAAAGTGTAGCAGCAATAAGGGTTTCAGTGGTAATTCAAGCATTCTGCCCCGCTCAAACTTCGGTGTCGGCGGACAGGAAAGTAGCCCGCAATCCCTTACTGCTGCTACACTCAACCGTTACCGTCAAGTGTAAGAGACAGGCGACGACATAGAAAAATTGAAAAGTCAACCATTGTGAAAGGACAGAAAAACGAATTATTGACAAGACCAGAAAGCCGACACTCAAACCGACC